>NZ_CP029190.1:2680000-2902500 GCF_008642295.1 Streptomyces venezuelae
GTCGGCTCCAGCAGGGCGCGGACCTGGTCGGCGTCGGCCCGGCCGGTGGTTTCGCCACTTCCGGCAACCCGGCCGCCGGGCGGCGGCCCCGGGCGGGCGGCTCGGGGCGCGCCCCGGCCCGTGCCGAGGCCCAGGGCGCCCCGCCGGGGCCGGAGCCGGGCGGCACGCCGCGCACCCGGCCGGGCCGCGGGGCCGGGCCGCAGGCGGGGTCGCCCCTACGATGCCCGGTATGCCTGGCACATCCGGTAAGCCCGGTACGTCCGAAGCCCTGCCCACCCCATGGAGCCGCGCCCTCCGGGAGCGCATCGCGCCGGCCGGGCGGCTGGTCGTGTGCGCCGCCGTCCCCTGGTACCTGTGCCTGTGGTTCGGGACGAGCACCGCGCCCGTGCCCGCCGCCCTGCCCGCCGTACTGATCCTCCGGGCGGACCTGTTCGCCGCACCCCGGCTGGCCCTGGAGCGTCTGGTGGGGGTGGTGGTGGGCGTGCTGCTGAGCGTGACCGTGCTGCACTGGCTGCCGGTGTCCTCGGCCTCGTTCATGCTCGTCCTGCTGTGCGGCACCGCCGGGATGTACCTGTTGCGCCACGACGGCTCCCCCAACCAGCAGGTGCTGATCACCGCGCTGATGATCTACACCACCCCGGTGGCCGGCTACCCCCTGGCCCGCCTGGTGGAGAGCGCGGTCGGCATCGCCGTCGTGGCCCTCCTCGGCCCGCTGCTGTGGCCGCCCGACCCGTACCGGGAGGCGGCGGCCGGCCTGGAGGCGTACCGGGCGGACCTCGGCGCCCGGCTGGAGCGGATCTCCGGGCGGCTCCGCACGCCCCGGGCCCCCGGCGAGCCGTACGCCGCCGAGTCCTTCGCCCTGTGGCACCGCCCGTACGAACTGTCCGCCGCCCTGGACCGCAGGGCGCGCCGGCTCCGCCTGCCCACCGCACCGCCGGACGGCCTGCGCGACCGGCTGCGGCTGGCCGGGCGTACGGCGCTCAGCCTCCAGTACTTCACCCGGGAACTGGAGGCCAGAGATCCAGGACCCGAGGACCGGGCGGTACGCGAGCTCGCTCCGGTACTGGAGGCCACCGCCCGGGCCCTGGACACGGCCCTGCGCGGCGACGGCCACTCGGCCGGGCCGCCGGCCGGGCTGGAGGCCGAGCTGCGCCGCGCCACCGAGCTGGAGGCCGCGCACCGGGCCGCCCACCCCGGCAGCGGGGACGCCCTGCTGCGTTCCGGGCTCCGCCTCACCCAGCAGGCCCTCGCCGGGCAGCCCCCCGCGCCCGGCCCCTGAGGCGCCCGCGGCTCCCGGCTCTGGACACGCCCGACAACCCGCCGGTAACTTATGTATGAGCAAGCGCTTAGACATAAGCGGCGGACCGCCGCGAGGAAGGGAGCCGGCCGTGCGCCGTACGGTATTCAACGAGGACCACGAGGCGTTCCGCGAGACGATCCGCGCCTTCATCGAGGCCGAGGTCGTCCCCGTCTACGACGAGTGGTTCGCGGCCGGCCAGGCGCCGCGCGACTTCTACTACAAGCTCGGCGAGCTGGGCGTCTTCGGCATCAACGTGCCCGAGGAGTTCGGCGGGGCGGGCCTGGACACCCACAAGTTCGAGGCCGTCCTCTACGAGGAGACCTCGCGCGCGGGCGTCAACTTCGGCGGCTCCGGCGTGCACGTGCTGCTCGCCCTCCCCTACATCAAGATGCTCGCCGACGACGAGCAGAAGAAGCGCTACCTCCCCAAGTTCGTCTCCGGCGAGGAGATGTGGGCCCTGGCCATGACCGAGCCGGGCACCGGCTCGGACGTCGCGGGCATGAAGACCACCGCCAAGCTCTCCGAGGACGGCACGCACTACGTCCTCAACGGCGCCAAGACCTTCATCACCGGCGGTGTGCACGCCGACCGGGTGATCGTCTGCGCCCGTACCTCCGCCCCGTCGGCCGAGGACCGCCGCTTCGGCATCTCCCTCTTCGCCGTGGACACCAAGTCCGAGGGCTACTCCATCGGCCGCAAGCTGGACAAGCTGGGCCTGCGCACCTCCGACACCGCCGAGCTGGCGTTCGTCGACGTGAAGGTGCCGGCCGAGGACCTGCTCGGCGAGGAGAACAAGGGCTTCTACTACCTCGGCGCCAACCTGCCCTCCGAGCGCTGGGGCATCGCCTTCGGCGCGTACGCGCAGGCCAAGGCCGCCGTCCGGTTCGCCCAGCAGTACGTGACGGAGCGCACCGTCTTCGGCAAGCCGGTCGCGCACTTCCAGAACACCAAGTTCGAGCTGGCCTCCTGCCAGGCCGAGGTGGACGCCGCCGAGGCCGTCGCCGACCGCGCCCTGGAGGCCCTGGACGCCGGTGAGCTGACCGCCGCCGAGGCCGCCTCCGCGAAGCTGTTCTGCACCGAGGTCGCGCACCGGGTCATCGACAAGTGCCTCCAGCTGCACGGCGGCTACGGCTACATGAACGAGTACCCGATCGCCCGCCTCTACGCCGACAACCGCGTGAACCGCATCTACGGCGGCACCAGCGAGGTCATGAAGTCGATCATCGCCAAGTCGATGGGCCTGTAAGCAGCCTTGAACGCAGCACTGGGCGAACTCCTCGATCTGCTCGACCTGGAGCAGATCGAGGAGAACATCTTCCGCGGCACCAGCCGGTCCGCCGTGGTGCCGCGGGTCTTCGGCGGCCAGGTCGCCGCGCAGGCGCTGGTCGCGGCCGGCCGCACAGTGCCCGGGGACCGGCTCGCGCACTCCCTGCACTCGTACTTCCTGCGGGCCGGGGACCCCGGTGCGCCGATCGTGTACATGGTGGACCGGATCCGCGACGGGCGGTCCTTCACCACCCGCCGGGTGGTCGCGGTCCAGCACGGCAAGCCGGTGTTCCACCTCTCCGCGTCCTTCCAGACGTACGAGGAGGGCCTGGACCACCAGGCCGCGATGCCGGCCGCGCCGGACCCGGAGTCACTGCCCACGGCCGCCGAGGCGCTGCCCGCCTACCGGGAGACCTTCCGGGATCCGGGCACCGTGGAGCGGCTGCTGGAGGCGCGGGGCGCGGTGGACCTGCGGTACGCCACCACCCCGCCGTGGGGTTCGGTCGGCGAACCGATCGAACCCCACACCCAGGTCTGGTTCCGCACGGCGGGCAAGCTCGCCGACGATCCGCTGCTGCACGTCTGCCTGGCCACCTACGTCTCGGACATGACCCTGCTCGACTCGGTGCTGCTGGCCCACGGGCGGGGCGGCTGGGCGGTCGGCGACGTGGTCGGGGCCTCGCTGGATCACGCCATGTGGTTCCACCGGCCGTTCCGGGCCGACGAATGGCTGCTGTACGACCAGGAGTCCCCTTCCGCGCACGGCGGGCGGGGGCTGGGCCAGGCCCGCATCTACACCCAGGACGGGCGGCTGGCGATCACGGTCATCCAGGAGGGCGTGGTCCGCGTCCCGCGCTGACCCCCGCCGGCCTGCCGGGCGACCCCCACCGCCCGGCAGGCCCCGCCGCCCTCCTGTTCAGTCCCACCAGAAGGTCCACTGCCGGGAGCCCGGCAGCTCCTGGGCGTACTCCCGGAGGGAACCGGCGCCCTGCCAGATGTTGTCGGGAGCGAAGGCGAAGTGCTCGGCGGCCACCGCGAGGGACTCGGCGGAGGTGCGGGGCGGGGCCGCCACCGACAGGTCGAGCAGGTCGAAGCCGAGCGCGACCACGCGCGCGCCGTACCGCTCCTCCCAGGAACGCAGCACCGCGCCGAGCCGTGCCGTGTCGTTCTCGTGGTTCGTGGGGCCGGTCCAGCCGATGGCGGCCGGTATGTCGGCGCTCCGGGTGGCCGGGACGAGCCCGAGCCGGGGGTTGCGCAGCCGCCCGCTCGCGAGGAGCGCTTCCGCCGTCCCGGCCGCCTCGGCCTCCGGGTCGGCACCGGCCGCGCCCGGCGCCGCCAGGCCCGCCCAGCTGCGGCCGAACGGGGCGATCAGCTCCGCACCCTCCCCCTCCGGGTCCTCGTCCTCCGCCTCGTCCGGGACGACGGCCTCCCAGTACTCGCGCAGCACCACCTCGACATGGTGGTCCTCGGGGTCGGACATCCGGCCGGGCAGCAGCCGGTCCGTCCACCACTCCGCCGGCCCGTGCGTGTCGTGGAGCAGTACGGGCAGCAGCCCGGCGGACTCCGCCGCCGGGCGGAGCTGCGCCCAGCTGCCGGGCTCCGCCGTCTCGTCGGCCAGCCACAGCAGCGGCGCGCCGCCCTGCGCGATCACCGACCCGGCCGGCAGGCCGAGTCCGTCGGGCAGGGCGGACAGGGCGGACAGGGCGGACAGGGGATGCGAAGGCGTCGTCATGGCACCGAAGTTACCGACCGCCACTGACATCGCCGGGCGTCCGCCCGGCACGGTCAGGCGGCGGGCTCGCCGAGCCCCGCGGCGCCCAGCAGGTAGGCGACCAGGAGGTCGTAGTAGCGGGGGTCGCGGACGTGGTCGTCCAGCGGGACGGCGACCTGGAGGGTGCCTTCCGCTTCGCCGAGGAACAGCGCCGGGTCGTTGCAGTCGGCGTAGCCGACCGCGTCGAGGCCGCGCTGGGCCGCGCAGCCCGCCCAGCCGTGGTCGGCGACGACCAGGTCCGGCTGGGGCCGGCCGGCCGCGGCCAGGCCGTCGAGGATCGCCGCCATCGGTTCCGGCGAGTGGGTGTGCCACAGGGTCGCGCCGCGCTCCAGGACGGCCACGTCGGCGAACTGCCACACCGAGCCCTCGTCCGCCATCAGGCCGGCGGGGATGACCACGATCTCGCAGCCGGCCTCCCGCAGGGCGGCGGCGGTGGCCCGGTGGACGTCCAGCAGGCCGCCCGGGTGGCCGGTGGCCAGCAGGACGCTCTGCTGGTCCAGCGCCGCCTTCCGCAGCCGGGCCGCCATCCGGTCCAGCCCGTCCACGGTCAGCTCGGGGTCGATGGTGTCCTGCCCGAACCGGTGGGCCGGGTCGTCGACCACACCGACGCGCTCGGCCATCACGGCGAGCACGTCCTGCTCGTCGGTCCAGCGGTCGCCCAGCTCCAGACCCAGCCAGTAGTGGCGGTCGCCGTTGGCGAGCTTGCGGTAGTGGGAGAGGTTGTTCTCCCGGGGAGTCGCCACGTGGCCCGCGATACGGGTCCGGACGAGGTGGTCGATGAGTTCCGCGCGGCTGGGTATCGGCATGCGCCCCATTCTGCCGCCGCCCACCCCTCCCCGTCCGCCCCGTCCCGCCAACCGGGACGGGCCGGGCACCTGGGACCGCCTGCTTCCCCGCCCGGCGGAACGACCGTCCAGCCCGGCCAGCCGGACGACAGCAAGGCCGCAGGGGCCCGGCTCGCCCGGGTCACCCCGGGGACCGGCCGGAGGCCGGGGACGGCCGCAACGGCCCGGCCCCGCCGGGCGGGACGACTGGTCAGCCCGGAACGCTCGGCCGAGCCGGACGGGGAGGGGTGGCCGGATCGGCCGGGGCGCCCACGGGGGACGGCCGGAGGCCGCGGACGGGCGAACGGCTCGGACGGCTCGGACGGCTCGGACGGCTCGGACGGCTCGGACGGCTCGGACGGCTCGGACGGCGGGGAACGGGAAGGGCCGCGGCCCGGTCTCGGCCCTGCGGCCGGGACGGCGGCAGCCGGGGCCGCGTCAGGGCCACGTGGGCCGGGCCTGGCCCGGAGTCGCCGGGCGGGCCCTAGTGAGGAGCCGCGCTCAGTGCGGCGAACGCGCCGTTGGCCAGGCGGCGGAGGAGGGATTCGGTGGCCTCGCGGCCCAGTGAGCCCAGGTGCGGGGTCGAGTTCAGGAGGCCGAAGACCGCGTGGACCGCCACCCGCGCCTCCGCCTCCGGCGCATCCGGGTGGAGTTCCCGTACGACGTCCACCCACAGCTCCACGTACTGCCGCTGGAGCTGCCGGACCAGCTTGCGGTCCGCATCGCGCAGCCGGTCCAGCTCCCGGTCGTGGACGGTGATCAGCGCGCGGTCGTCCAGGGCGAAGTCGATGTGCCCGTCCACCAGGGAGGCCAGGACCTCCTCCGGGCGCCCGGCCGCCTCGGCGACCCGGTGCCGGCCGCCCGTGAGCAGCCGCTCGCTGATGCCCACCAGCAGCTCGGCCAGCATCGCGTCCTTGCCCGCGAAGTGCCGGTAGAGGCCGGGGCCGCTGATGCCCACGGCCGCGCCTATCTCGTCGACCCCGACGCCGTGGAATCCGCGCTCGGCGAAGAGACGAGCGGCCTCGTTGAGGATCTGCTCGCGACGGGTGGGGACGGCCGCTGATGTGGTCATGGGAACCCATTCTAGACAGGGGCCGTTAGCGCTCGTTAACCTATGCGGGTCATGCGTTAACGCTCATTAACCGAGGGCAAGGGAGCTCACGGGATGCAGCAGGCACCAGTGCTTCACAGCGCCGCCGATCCGGCGTCCGAAGCCTGGCGGACCAATGAGGCCGCCCACCGCGCACTCGCGGAGGGCCTCCGGACCCGCCTGGAGACCGCCCGCCTCGGCGGCGGCGAGAAGGCCCGCGCCCGGCACACCGCCCGCGGGAAGCTCCTCCCCCGGGACCGGGTGGACACCCTCCTGGACCCGGGCTCCCCGTTCCTGGAGCTGGCCCCGCTGGCCGCCGAGGGGATGTACGGCGGCGCGGCCCCCGCCGCCGGGGTGATCGCGGGCATCGGCCGGGTCAGCGGCCGGGAGTGCGTGGTCGTCGCCAACGACGCCACCGTCAAGGGCGGCACGTACTACCCGATGACCGTCAAGAAGCACCTGCGGGCCCAGGAGGTGGCGCTGGAGAACCGTCTCCCCTGCGTCTACCTGGTCGACTCCGGCGGCGCCTTCCTGCCCATGCAGGACGAGGTGTTCCCGGACCGCGAGCACTTCGGACGGATCTTCTACAACCAGGCCCGGATGTCCGGTGCCGGCATCCCGCAGATCGCCGCCGTGCTGGGCTCCTGCACGGCCGGCGGGGCGTACGTCCCCGCGATGAGCGACGAGGCGGTCATCGTGCGCGGCCAGGGCACGATCTTCCTGGGTGGCCCGCCGCTGGTGAAGGCCGCCACCGGCGAGGTGGTCACCGCCGAGGAGCTGGGCGGCGGCGAGGTCCACTCCCGGACCTCCGGCGTGACCGACCACCTCGCCGAGGACGACGCGCACGCCCTGCGGATCGTCCGGAACATCGTGGCCACCCTGCCCGAGCGCGGTCCGCTGCCCTGGCCGGTCGAGCCGGCCGAGGAGCCGAAGGTGGACCCGTACGGGCTGTACGGCGCGGTGCCGGTGGACTCCCGCACCCCGTACGACGCCCGTGAGGTCATCGCCCGGATCGTGGACGGCTCGCGCTTCCAGGAGTTCAAGGCCGAGTTCGGCACCACACTGGTCACCGGCTTCGCCCGGATCCACGGCCACCCGGTGGGGATCGTCGCCAACAACGGCATCCTGTTCTCCGAGTCCGCCCAGAAGGGCGCCCACTTCATCGAGCTGTGCGACCAGCGCGGCATCCCGCTGCTGTTCCTCCAGAACATCTCGGGCTTCATGGTCGGCCGCGACTACGAGGCCGGCGGCATCGCCAAGCACGGCGCCAAGATGGTGACGGCCGTGGCCTGCACCCGGGTGCCCAAGCTGACCGTGGTCGTCGGCGGCAGCTACGGCGCCGGCAACTACTCGATGTGCGGCCGGGCCTACTCCCCCCGGTTCCTGTGGATGTGGCCCAACGCCAAGATCTCCGTGATGGGCGGCGAGCAGGCCGCCTCCGTGCTGGCCACGGTCAAGCGGGACCAGATCGAGGGCGCGGGCCAGGAGTGGCCGGCCGAGGACGAGGACGCCTTCAAGGCGCCGATCCGCGCCCAGTACGAGGAGCAGGGCAACGCGTACTACGCCACCGCCCGGCTCTGGGACGACGGGGTCATCGACCCGCTGGAGACCCGGCAGGTGCTGGGTCTGGCCCTGACCGCGTGTGCCAACGCCCCGCTGGGCGAGCCCGGCTTCGGCATCTTCCGAATGTGAGGACTTCTTCCATGTTCAGCACGGTCCTTGTGGCGAACCGGGGCGAGATCGCGGTCCGCGTCATCCGCACCCTGCGGGAGCTGGGCGTGCGTTCGGTGGCCGTCTTCAGCGACGCGGATGCCGATGCGCGGCACGTACGGGAGGCCGACACGGCCGTCCGGATCGGCCCGGCGGCAGCCGCGGAAAGCTACCTGTCGGTGGCGAAGCTGATCGACGCGGCCCGGCGGACGGGCGCGGAGGCGGTCCACCCCGGCTACGGCTTCCTGGCCGAGAACGCGGCCTTCGCAGAGGCCTGCGCGGAAGCCGGGCTGGCCTTCATCGGCCCGCCCGCGTCGGCGATCTCCCTGATGGGAGACAAGATCCGGGCCAAGGAGACGGTGAAGGCGGCCGGCGTGCCGGTGGTGCCCGGCTCCTCCGGCAGCGGCCTCTCCGACGCCGAACTGACCGCGGCGGCGCGCGAGATCGGCATGCCGGTGCTGCTCAAGCCCTCGGCGGGCGGCGGCGGCAAGGGCATGCGGCTGGTCCGCGACGAGGCGGTGCTGGGCGAGGAGATCGCCGCGGCCCGCCGCGAGGCCCGGTCCTCCTTCGGTGACGACACCCTGCTGGTGGAGCGGTGGATCGACCGGCCCCGGCACATCGAGATCCAGGTCCTGGCGGACGGCCACGGGAACGTGGTCCACCTCGGCGAGCGCGAGTGCTCCCTCCAGCGCCGCCACCAGAAGATCATCGAGGAGGCGCCGTCCGTCCTGCTGGACGAGAAGACCCGGGCGGCGATGGGCGAGGCCGCGGTGAACGCGGCGCGCTCCTGCGGGTACGTGGGCGCCGGTACGGTCGAGTTCATCGTGCCCGGCGGGGACCCGTCGGCGTACTACTTCATGGAGATGAACACCCGGCTCCAGGTCGAGCACCCGGTGACCGAGCTGATCACCGGCCTGGACCTGGTCGAGCAGCAGCTGCGGGTCGCGGCCGGCCAGGCGCTGTCCTTCGGCCAGGACGAGGTCCGGCTGACCGGGCACGCGATCGAGGCGCGGGTCTGCGCGGAGGACCCGGCGCGCGGGTTCCTGCCCTCGGGCGGCACGGTGCTGGCGCTGACCGAGCCCTCGGGCGGCCGGGTCCGCACGGACTCCGGGCTGCTGGCCGGCGTACCGGTGGGCAGCACGTACGACCCGATGCTGTCGAAGGTGATCGCGTACGGGCCGGACCGGACCGCCGCGCTGCGGACGCTGCGGGCCGCGCTGGCGGACACGGTGATCCTGGGCGTCCAGACCAACGCGGGCTTCCTGCGGCGGCTGCTGGCCCACCCGGAGGTGGCGTCCGGCGACCTGGACACCGGCCTGGTGGAGCGCGAGCTGGCGGGGCTGCTGCCGGAGGGCGTACCGGCGGAGGTGTACGCCACGGCCGCGCTGCTGGCGGCCACGCCCGGACCCGCCACGCCCGGACCCGCGGCCGGCTGGGCGGACCCCTTCGGGGCGGCCGACGGCTGGCGCCTGGGCGGTACCCCCGCCTGGACGGTGCACCACTTCCGGCTTCCGGGCCAGGATCCGGTGGAGGTCCGCACCCGGATGGCCGGCTCCGGTCACGAGGTGCTCCTCCCGGGGGCGGGCGCCGCGGCGCCCGCCCGGATCGTCCTGCTCGGGAGCGACCGGGTCACCGTCGAACTCGACGGGGTCACCCACTCCCTCAGCCACGCACCCTCCGCGGAGGGGACCTGGCTCGGCCGGGACGGCGACAGCTGGCACGTCCAGCGGCACGACCCCGTCGCGGAGAAGCTGACCGGCGGCGGCCGGGCCGGCGCCGACACCCTCGCCGCCCCCATGCCCGGCACCGTCACCGTGGTGAAGGTGGCGGTCGGCGACACTGTGGCCGCCGGCCAGAGCCTGCTGGTCGTCGAGGCGATGAAGATGGAGCACGTCATCTCCGCCCCGCACGCCGGCACCGTCACCGAGCTCGATGTGAGCCCCGGCAGCACCGTCGCCATGGACCAGGTGCTCGCCGTCGTCACCCCGGACCCGGACGAGGAGGAGACCCGATGACCGTACCCGGACTGCCCATGACCGTGCCGGACCCCGGCCTCCCCGCCCGGGTGCGGATCCACGAGGTCGGCGCCCGCGACGGGCTGCAGAACGAGCAGGCGGCCGTACCGACCGAGGTGAAGGCCGAGTTCATCCACCGGCTGGCCGCGGCCGGGCTGACCACCATCGAGGCCACCAGCTTCGTACACCCCAAGTGGGTCCCGCAGCTGGCCGACGCCGAGGAGCTGTTCCCCAGGCTCTCGGACCTCGACGGGGTCGCCCTGCCCGTGCTGGTGCCCAACGAGCGCGGGCTGGACCGGGCCCTGGAACTCGGCGCCCGCCGGATCGCCGTCTTCGGATCCGCCACCGAGACCTTCGCCGCCCGCAACCTCAACCGCACCGTCGCCGAGTCCCTCGCGATGTTCGAGCCGGTCGTGGCCCGGGCCAAGGACCGGAAGGTTCACGTCCGCGGCTATCTCTCCATGTGCTTCGGCGACCCCTGGGAGGGCCCGGTCCCGGTCCACCAGGTGGTGCGGGTGGCCAAGGCCCTGCTCGACCTCGGCTGTGACGAGCTGAGCCTGGGCGACACCATCGGGGTCGCCACCCCCGGGCACGTCCAGGAGCTGCTCAGCAGCCTCAACGAGGAAGGCGTCGGCACCGACCGGATCGGTGTGCACTTCCACGACACCTACGGACAGGCCCTGTCCAACACCCTCGCCGCGCTCCAGCACGGCGTGACCACCGTCGACGCCTCCGCCGGAGGCCTCGGCGGCTGCCCGTACGCCAAGAGCGCCACCGGCAACCTCGCCACCGAAGACCTGGTGTGGATGCTCGAAGGCCTCGGCATCGACACCGGTGTCGATCTGGCCGCCCTCACCGCCACGAGCGTGTGGATGGCCGAACGGCTGGGCCGGCCCAGCCCCTCCCGTACCGTCCGCGCCCTCTCCCACAAGGAGTGACCCCAGCCATGTCCCTCGACCACCGGCTCACCCCCGAGCACGAGGAACTCCGCCGCACCGTGGAGGAGTTCGCCCACGACGTCGTCGCGCCGAAGATCGGCGACTTCTACGAGCGGCACGAGTTCCCGTACGAGATCGTCCGCGAGATGGGCCGCATGGGCCTGTTCGGGCTGCCCTTCCCCGAGGAGTACGGCGGCATGGGCGGTGACTACCTCGCCCTCGGCATCGCCCTGGAGGAGCTCGCCCGCGTCGACTCCTCGGTCGCCATCACCCTGGAGGCCGGGGTCTCGCTCGGCGCGATGCCGATCTACCGGTTCGGCAGCGAGGAGCAGAAGCGGGAGTGGCTGCCGAAGATGTGCTCCGGCGAGATGCTGGGCGCGTTCGGCCTGACCGAGCCCGGCGCGGGCAGCGACGCCGGCGGCACCCGCACCACGGCGGTCCGGGACGGCGACGAGTGGGTGATCAACGGCTCCAAGTGCTTCATCACCAACTCCGGTACGGACATCACCGGCCTGGTCACGGTCACCGCGGTGACCGGCCGCACCGAGGACGGCCGGCCGCTGATCTCCTCGATCATCGTCCCGTCCGGGACGCCCGGGTTCACGGTGGCGGCCCCCTACTCCAAGGTCGGCTGGAACGCCTCGGACACCCGCGAGCTGTCCTTCGACGGCGTCCGCGTGCCGGTGGCCAACCTGGTGGGTCAGGAGGGCCGCGGCTACGCCCAGTTCCTGCGGATCCTCGACGAGGGCCGGATCGCGATCGCGGCCCTGGCCACCGGTCTGGCCCAGGGCTGTGTGGACGAGTCGGTGAAGTACGCCAAGGAGCGCAGCGCGTTCGGGAAGCCGATCGGCGAGAACCAGGCCATCCAGTTCAAGCTGGCGGACATGGAGATGCGGGCGCACATGGCCCGGATCGGCTGGCGGGACGCGGCCTCCCGGCTGGTGGCCGGGGAGCCGTTCAAGAAGGAGGCGGCGATCGCGAAGCTGTACTCCTCGACGGTGGCCGTGGACAACGCGCGCGAGGCCACCCAGATCCACGGCGGGTACGGGTTCATGAACGAGTACCCGGTGGCCCGGATGTGGCGGGACTCCAAGATCCTGGAGATCGGCGAGGGGACCAGCGAGGTGCAGCGCATGCTGATCGCCCGCGAACTGGGCTTCGCCGGCTGAGCCGGCACCCCGCTCCCCCACCCATCCATGGTGAGGTTAGGCTAACCTCACCATGGATGGCGGCCGGCGGTCGCCCCGGCACCCGCGCACCCGCGCATCGCACGAAAGCAGACAGCCATGCCCAAGTCCCGAGCCGCTCTCCTCACCCGCCGCGGGGTCCTGACCGCCGGCAGCGCCCTCTGCCTCGGCGCCGTCCTGGTCGGGTGCGGCTCGGGAAGCGCCGACGACAAGGGCGGGGCCTGGTCCTTCAAGGACGACCGCGGCCAGACCGCGAGCACCAAGGGCACCCCGAAGAACGTGGTGGCCTTCGTCGGCACCGCCGCCGCGCTCCACGACTTCGGCGTCGAGGTCAAGGGCGTGTTCGGCCCGACCAAGACCGCCGACGGCAAGGCCGACATCCAGGCCGGCTCGCTCGACGTCAACAAGGTCGAGATCCTCGGCAACGCCTTCGGCAAGTTCAACATCGAGAAGTACGCGGCCCTCAAGCCCGATCTGCTCGTCTCCAACGTGTGGGAGAAGGACACCCTCTGGTACGTCCCCGAGGAGTCCAAGGACAAGATCGGCAAGCTGGCACCGAGCGTCGGCCTCTTCTCCGGCCCCGACACCACCATGCCCAAGGCCATCGCCCGGAACGCCGAGCTCGCCGAGGCGCTGGGCGCCGACCTGAAGTCCAAGAAGACCACCGAGGCCAAGGCCCGCTTCGAGAAGGCCTCCGAGCGGCTGCGCCAGGTCGCCAGGGCCAACCCGGGCATCAAGGTGCTGATCGGCTCCGGCGACCCCGACCACTTCTACGTCTCGGTGCCGGACAAGGCCGCGGACACCAAGTACTACAAGGAGCTCGGCGTCGAGTTCGTCGAGCCCCAGAACCCCGACGCGGCCGGCTTCTTCGAGCCGCTGTCCTGGGAGAACGCCGGCAAGTACCAGGCCGACCTGATCATCCTGGACAACCGCACCGGCACGCTCCAGGACAAGGACCTGCGCGCGGGCAAGCCCACCTGGGCGGGCCTGCCGGCGGTCAAGGCCAACCAGGTCGCCCCGCGGTTCGCCGAGCCGATCTTCTCCTACGACGCCTGCGCCAAGCTCCTCGAGGACCTGGCCGCCACCCTGGAGAAGGCCAAGAAGACCAGCTGACGCCGGCCTCGGCGCCGGCCCCCGAGACCGGCGCCGGCGCACCCGTGCGCACCCGTACGACCGCAGCACTCCCGGGGGGATCCACCGCATGACCGAGGACGGGGCAGCCGCCGCCCACTTCCGCTTCTTCGCGCTCGAGGTGCTGCGCACCCGCCGCCTGGGCCGCTCCTTCCTGCGGGTCACCTTCGGCGGCGACGCCCTCGCCGGCTTCCGCTCCGGCGGACACGACCAGAGCCTGTCGCTGTTCCTCCCGCCCCCGCACCGGGAGCACACCGAACTCCCGTCCACCGACGAGCAGACCTGGTTCGCGGCCTGGCGGGGCATGCCGGACGAGGAGCGGCCGGCGATGCGCTCGTACACGGTGCGCGAGCAGCGGCGCACCGCCGAGGGCGTGGACGAGCTCGACATCGACTTCGTCCTGCACGGGGACTCCTCCCCCGCCTCGCACTGGGCGGGACGCGCCGTGACGGGCCGCCGGATCCTCGCCATCGGCCCCGCCGTCGCCGAGAACAAGTCGGTCCGCTTCCGGCCGCCGGCCGGTACGGACGCGTTCTGGATCTACGCCGACGAGACGGCGCTGCCGGCCGCCGCGGCCATCCTTCAGACGCTGCCGGCAGACCTCCCGGTCACGGCCTTCCTCGAAGTGCCGCACGCCGACGACCGGCTCGACCTCACCGCCCCGGCGGAGGCCCGCATCACCTGGATCGTCCGGGAGGGCGCCGGCCCCGAGCGCACCGAGCAGGTGCTCGGGATGGTGCGCCCGGCCGCGTTCCCCGAGGCGAAGGCCCCGTACGCGTGGATCGCGGGCGAGTCGGGCACCGTACGGGCGGTCCGCCGGCACCTGGTGCAGGAACGATCCCTCGACCGGCGCGCGGTCCGCTTCACCGGCTACTGGCGGCTGGGCGCCAGCGAGGAGCAGCTGCTGGCGGAGGCCTACGCCGGCCAGGCTCCGAGCGAGGAGCCCGAAGCGGCCCTGTAGGGGGTGTCCGGTGGATCAGGGCCGGAAGGCCCGGGTCGTCTGGTGCCGTGGATTGCAAGGCGGAGGAGGGAGTCGACGCGGAGCGTCGGCGACCGACGACAACGCGGCAAGCCGCGGTGCCAGGCGGGCCGGGCCCGGCCCTGATCCACCGGACACCCCCTAAGGCCCCCTGGTTGTCCGGGCGCGCGTCGATACGGTCCCTCGACGCGCGCCCGGCTTTTTTGTGCGCGGGCCGTGCGGGCCTACGGCCAGGGGACGTCGGGGGCGCGGAAGTAGCCGATGTCCTGGGCGGTCAGCCGCGGGCCGTGCGAGGCCAGGCGCTGGGAGTACGCGGCCCAGTCCAGCTTGGCGGCCGGGGACCAGCCCAGTTCCGCGATGCCCAGCACCCGCGGGAAGGCCATCAGCTCCAGGTCGGCCCGGGTGGCGATGGTTTCCGTCCAGAGCGGGGCCTCCACCCCCAGCACCGCGGACTCCGGGACCCCGGCGAGGTGGGTCCCCGGGTCCCAGGCGTAGGACCGCCGCACCGGGACATGGCCCGCCCAGGCCAGCCCCAGCGCGGTGTCCTTGTCGTACTTCATGTCCAGGTAGGCGCGGTCGGCCGGGGAGAGGATCAGCCGGTGGCCGGCCTTCGCAGCCGCCGCCACCCGGTCCCGCTCGGCCGCCGGGGTCTTGTCGTGGCCCCACCACTGGAGCACCGCGCCCGGCGCCGGCTCCGCCGCCGCCAGCTGATGCCAGGCCACCACCGTCTTGCCCTGGCCGGCCACCGCCTCCTGGGCCCGCTTCATGAAGGCCGCGTAGTCCGCCGCCGGGGTCGCATGGGCCTCGTCGCCGCCGATGTGCAGGTACCGGCCCGGGGTGAGGGCGGCGAGTTCCCGCAGCACGTCCTCGACGAACTCGTAGGTGACCTCCTTGGACACGCACAGGGAGCTGAAGCCGACCTTGATCCCGGTGTAGCGGTCCGGGGCCTTGCCGTCGCAGTTCAGCTCCGGGTAGGAGGCGAGGGCGGCGTTGGTGTGGCCGGGCATGTCGATCTCCGGGACCACCTCCACGTACCGCTCGGCCGCGTACTCCACCAGCTCGCGGTAGTCGTCCTTGGTCCAGTGGCCGCCGGGGCCGCCGCCGACCCCGCCCACCCCGCCGTACTCGGCGAGCCGCGGCCAGGAGTCGACGGCCAGCCGCCAGCCCTGGTCGTCGGTCAGGTGTACATGCAGCTTGTTGATCTTGTACTGGGCGAGCTGGTCGAGGTACCGCTTCACCTGCGGGACCGTGAAGTAGTGCCGGGCGATGTCGATCATCGCGCCGCGGTAGGCGAAGCGCGGCCGGTCGGCGACCGTGCCGCCTGGGACCTCCCCGGCTCCGGAGGCCGGCACCAGCTGGCGCAGCGTCTGCCCGGCGTAGAACAGCCCGGCCGGGGTGCGGGCGGTCAGGGTCACGGCGGCGGCGGTGGACTCCAGCCGGTAGCCCTCCTCCGCCAGCTCTGCCGCGGACTCGTCCAGCCGCAGCAGGATTCCGTCGCCCGCACCGCCGTCCACCACGGGCAGCGGCAGCCCGCTGGGGCCGCGCAGCTGTTCGGCGAGCCGCTCGCCGATCTGCCGCACCTCCTCGGAGCCGGTACCGGTACGGATCACCGTGCCCGGGACCAGGCGGTAGCCGGCGCCGCCGGGACGGACGGCGGCGGGGGCGGGCAGGATGCGTTCGTACGGCGGGGGCTCGGCATGGCGGAGCAGCTCCCCGGATTTTGCGTCGTCGGCACCGCTGGGCTCCGTACAGGAGACCGCCGCCGTGAGGATCAGCAGGACACCGAGTGCGCGCAGGACCCGTCTCATGAGCACAGGTATAGGCCAACTGCCTTGCTCCACACGATGGGAGAATCGCCGGATGGCGGAAATCATCCAAAAGGACGGCACGTGGATCTTCGACGGGGACACCGTGCGCATCGTGCCCGGCCGGGACAAGGGGACCGGACTGCTGCGGCAGACACTCGGCGAGGTGGCCGTGCCCCTGCGGGCCGTGGCGGGCATCTCCCACGAGCCCGGCCGCAAGGCGGGCCGGCTGCGGCTGCGGCTGCGTGACGGCGCGGACCCGCTGCTCCACCTGACGGCCGGGCGGCTGCCCGAGGCCTCCGATCCGTACCGGCTGACCGTGGAGGCCGACCGGACCGGGGTGGCCGAGTACTTCGTGGACGAGGTGCGCAACGCCCTGCTGCTGGACCAGGTCGACCCCGGCCCGGCGGACGGGTGGCTGCTGCCGGGGCCGGCCGTGCCGATCACGGTGGGGGCGGGCGACGGAACGGCCTCGTTCGACGGGACGCGGGTGTCCCTGGAGTGGAACTGGAAGACGGAGGACGCCAAGGCCTCCGGCGGGACCCGGTCCTTTGCGGTGGCGGACATCAGCGCGGTGGAGTGGTACCCCGCGGCAGGGCTGGAGAACGGCTGGCTCCGGTTCTCCGTGGCCGGGAGCGGGTCGAAGGCTCCGGAGCCCAAGTACGACCCGCACGCCGTGGAGCTCTTCGGCTTCAAGAAGGACCCGCTGATGGCGCTGGTCGGGGCCGCGGTGCTGGCCCGGATGCCGCATCCGTCGGCCCCGCGGGATGAGGCACCGCCGGCCGTGCCGGCCGTGCCGACCCCTCAGGCCGCGGATACCGCGGACGATCACGATGCACTGCTGCGGCGGCTGCGCGAGCTGGGCGAACTGCACCAGGCGGGGGTGCTCACCCCGGAGGAGTTCGCCGCGGCCAAGGCGGCGGTACTGCGCCGTTTCTAGACGCAGACAGGTCTGGACCATTAAGATCCTGCCCGAATTCGGGCAGGATCTTTGCGTTCCGAGGCATGAGACGTCAGTATCTACGGGTGCTCGACCGCCGCCCGTCGCATGACGATCTTGTCGACCACCTGGTGCGCAGCACCGCGCTCCAGCGCGGGGAGGCGGCCCGGGTGGTGCTCGACGTGCTGGCGTACTTCGACGAGACGACCGAGGAGTTCGTCCGCCGCCGCCACCGCGAGCTCCAGTCCGGCGGTGCGGTGAACGCGGAGATCTTCGACCGGATCGCGGCCGAACTGCCGCACCGCGCCGTGGCGCCCCCGGAGCTCTCGCTCCGGCAGCTGCGCCGGATCGTCTACGGCTGAGGCAGTCGGCCGAGCACACACACCGGAACTTCAGGAGGGGCACAACCACATGTGCGGAATCGTCGGTTACATCGGCAAGCGTGACGTGGCACCACTGCTGCTCGAGGGCCTCCAGCGGCTCGAGTACCGCGGCTACGACTCCGCGGGCATCGTCGTCAACAGCCCGAAGGCCGGCGCGCTCAAGATGGTCAAGGCCAAGGGCCGGGTCCGGGACCTGGAGGCGCGTGTCCCCAAGCGCTTCGCCGGCACCACCGGTATCGCCCACACCCGCTGGGCCACCCACGGCGCCCCGAGCGACATCAACTCGCACCCGCACCTGGACCCGGAGAACAAGGTCGCCGTCGTCCACAACGGCATCGTCGACAACGCCTCCGAGCTGCGCGCCAAGCTCGAAGCGGACGGCGTGGTCTTCGCCTCCGAGACCGACACCGAGGTGATCACCCACCTGATCGCCCGCTCCACGGCCGACTCCCTGGAGGAGAAGGTCCGCGAGGCGGTCAAGCTCATCGAGGGCACCTACGGCATCGCCGTCATGCACGCCGACTTCACCGACCGCATCGTGGTCGCCCGCAACGGCTCCCCGGTGATCCTCGGCATCGGCGAGAAGGAGATGCTCGTCGCCTCCGACGTCGCCGCGCTGATCGCCCACACCCGCCAGGTCGTCACCCTGAACGACGGCGAGATGGCCACCCTGAAGGCCGACGACTTCCGCACCTACACCACCAGCGGTACGAAGACCACCGCCACCCCGGAGACCGTGGAGTGGGAGGCCGCCTCCTACGACATGGGCGGCCACGACACCTACATGCACAAGGAGATCTCCGAGCAGCCCGACGCGGTCGACCGCGTGCTGCGCGGCCGGATCGACGACCGCTTCAACACCGTGCACCTGGGCGGCCTGAACCTGGACCCGCGCGAGGCGCGCGGCATCCGCCGGGTGAAGATCCTGGGCTGCGGCACCTCCTACCACGCGGGCCTGATCGGCGCCGGCCTGATCGAGGGCATGGCCCGGATCCCCGCCGACGCCGAGCCGGCCTCGGAGTTCCGCTACCGCAACCCGGTGGTGGACCCCGACACCCTGTACATCGCGGTCTCCCAGTCCGGTGAGACGTACGACGTGCTGGCCGCGGTGCAGGAGCTCAAGCGCAAGGGCGCGCGGGTGCTGGGCGTGGTCAACGTGGTCGGCTCCGCGATCGCCCGCGAGGCGGACGGCGGCGTGTACGTGCACGCCGGCCCGGAGGTCTGCGTGGTCTCCACCAAGTGCTTCACCAACACCGTGGTGGCCTTTGCGCTGCTGGCCGTCCACCTCGGCCGGATCCGGGACCTGTCGGTGACCGACGGCAAGCGGATCATCGAGGGCCTGCGGAAGCTGCCCGCGCAGATCCAGGAGATCCTGGCGCAGGAAGAGGACATCAAGAAGCTGGCGGCGGAGTACGCGGACGCCAAGTCGATGATGTTCATCGGCCGGGTCCGCGGCTACCCGGTGGCCCTGGAGGCCTCCCTCAAGCTGAAGGAGATCTCCTACATCCACGCCGAGGCGTACCCGGCCTCCGAGCTCAAGCACGGCCCGCTGGCGCTGATCGAGCCCTCGCTGCCGACGGTCGCGATCGTGCCGGACGACGACCTGCTGGAGAAGAACCGCGCGGCGCTGGAGGAGATCAAGGCCCGCAGCGGCCGGATCCTGGCGGTGGCCCACCGCGAGCAGGAGAAGGCCGACCACACCATCGTCGTCCCGAAGAACGAGGACGAGCTGGACCCGATCCTGATGGGCATCCCGCTCCAGCTCCTGGCGTACCACACGGCCCTGGCCCTGGGCCGGGACATCGACAAGCCGCGCAACCTGGCGAAGTCCGTCACCGTCGAGTAGCCCGCACCGGGCAGCGCCCCGGCGACGACAGCGGAACGGCCCCGTGCATCCCTGCACGGGGCCGTTCCCGTCCCGCCGGACGGGTACCGGGGTTCAGCTCGCGGCGACCGCGCCGCGGCGCGACCGGCCCAGAGCCATCGGCCAGTTGGCCAGCGCGGCGGTGGCGCCGTACCAGGCGAGCAGACCCGAGACCGCGGCCACCCAGCCGCCGGCCTTGGCCAGGCCACCGCTCTCCGCGAAGGCGCTGATGGCCAGCAGGAGCAGGGACAGGGTGAGCAGGGCGTACATGCCCTGGCCGAACAGGCCGCCCGAGGAGGCGACCGTGAGGCTCAGCGCGAGCAGCGCGAAGAGCACCAGAAACGTTCCGCCTGCTTCCGCGGAGACCTCGGCCCCGGCTCCCTTGGCCCAGGTGAACCAGAAGACGCCCAGGCCCGCGAACGCGGTGCCGTTGAATCCGTTGCCGCCGCGGTACTCGAGGAGCCCGAGGAGGAAGAGGGCGGCGCCGCCGACGTACATGGCGAGGAGGACGGAATCGGCCGCCGAGACACCGTCGATCACTCCGGTGTGGCCGATTCCGAATGCGAGAAGGGTGAGACCCAGGGCCAGGTGCCCCAGGGTCGAAGTCGTGGCCGTGCTTCCCGCAGAGACGTCATTGTCCACGGCGGGGCTCCCTTCGATCTGCAGTTTTGTGCTGCTACCCAGCGAGTTTTATGTACCCTTCACACCGGGTCACAACCGCACAATGCGCAGTCAAGCCGTCACGGAGCGATTACGGAATGACAACGACGGGCCGCTGGGCGCGCTTGGCCAGCCGGCCGGCCACCGAGCCGAAGATCCGCCCCACGATCCCGTGCGTGGAACCGACCACGATCGCGTCGGCCGAGTACTCGCGGCCGACCTCCTCCAGCTCGTGGCAGATGTCCCCGCCCCGCTCGACCAGGATCCACGGCACCTCGGCCAGATAGTCGGCACAGGCCAGTTCCAGCCCCAGCACCTCGGTGCGGTGGTCCGGCACGTCGACGAAGACCGGGGGCTCGCAGCCGGCCCACACGGTGGTGGGCAGCCGGTTGGCCACATGCACGATGATCAGACCGGATCCGGACCTGCGGGCCATCCCGATCGCATACGCGAGCGCCCGTTCACTGGAGGTGGAACCGTCGAAACCCACCACGACTCCGTGCCGGAAGGCCGGATCGCAGGGGTGGGGGCGGGTGTCCTCCGCGGCGCGCAGGTCGGCCGACGCGGCGTCGGAGACGCGCTTGCGCTTGCGGTCCGCGGGTTCGGGGAATTCGTGACCGGCCATGAATGTCTCGGCGTTTGGATCCTCGGGAATCAACGGGCGGATGGCGACGCAGGGTGACGGAGCTCTGTCCGGGAAGCATCTTCCCAGGCCCTTACCCACCAGGGTACGGCGACACTCCTGTCCTGGACAGGGCTTGCCGCCCTTGGAGAGCGTCCCAGGGAGCATGCCGGAGCCGGACCTCCTTGGCAATGGCGGATGCCCCCTACAGGCAGTGACGAGCCACCCGGTCGCACAGTGACCGAGCCCGCCGGACGGCGTTGGACAAGAGTCCGAGCCGTGAAGGAAGAGCCCGCAGGGGAGTACAGCCGTGTCAGGCCGTCCGGTTCACCCCGTCCACGCCGCCCAGCCGCCCGCGCCGCCCGCCCGCGAGGACCCCGCGGGGGACGTGGTGCGCTGGGCGGCGTTCAGCTGCCTGCTCGTACCGGTGGTCCTCGTCGTCTACGGGACCTCGTACGGCGGGGCGGCGGTGGCCACCCTCGGCCTGTCGGCCGTCACGGCCGCGTGCCGGGTGATGCTGCGCCACGCGGAGAAGACCCAGCGGGCCGCGGTCCAGGTGCATCGGGGCCGGCACTCGCGGACCGGGACGGGTACGCACCGCGGCTGTCATGCGGCGGGTGGGGGCTCCCCGCACGACTGACCGGTTCGTACACCCGCGCCCGCATGTTTTCAGCCAACTTCACATTCGGACGCACCCCCTGCCGGAATGCCCCCTCAACCGTCCCACCATCAGCAACAACCGCGTGAGGGGGGCGTGGAGACCCTATGGGTACTGGCCACGGACGGACGTCCCGCTTCCCCCCAAGGTCGCGGAGTGGAACGCTTCCTGATCGAATGCTTTTCGCCAAGTTGCCAAGTCGACATAGCGCTGCGTGCTGAACTTGTCACGCCGACACCACGCGACGCAGTAGATTCGATCATGTATTTACGGCGGGGGATCACGTGCAAGGCCGAGGGGATACGTGCAGGTGCGACCAGACCAAGGAGTCGCGACACCCAAGGGGGGCTTAGCGCCATGAGCCAGGACTCCACCGCCGTCGTCGCGGACGCCGGCCGGAAGCTCGCGGGGCGCCGCCGCAGGGAAATCGTCGCGGTGCTGCTCTTCAGCGGCGGTCCGATCTTCGAGAGTTCCATTCCACTCTCCGTGTTCGGCATTGACCGGCAGGACGCGGGAGTTCCACGCTATCGACTGCTCGTGTGCGCCGGGGAGGACGGTCCGCTGCGGACCACCGGCGGACTCGAACTGACGGCACCGTACGGGCTGGAGGCGATCGCCCGGGCAGGCACCGTCGTCGTTCCGGCCTGGCGGTCCATCACATCGCCACCGCCTCCGGAGGCCCTCGACGCGCTGCGTCTGGCCCACGAGGAGGGCGCCAGGATCGTCGGACTGTGCACGGGTGCCTTTGTGCTCGCCGCCGCCGGTCTGCTGGACGGCCGGCCCGCGACGACGCACTGGATGTACGCGCCGACGCTGGCCAAGCGGTACCCGTCCGTCCATGTCGATCCGCGCGAGCTGTTCGTCGACGACGGCGATGTGCTGACGTCCGCGGGCACCGCGGCCGGAATCGATCTGTGCCTCCACATCGTGCGCACCGACCACGGCAGTGAGGCCGCCGGGGCCCTGGCCCGCAGGCTGGTCGTACCGCCACGGCGCACCGGGGGCCAGGAGCGCTATCTCGACCGGTCGCTGCCGGAGGAGATCGGCGCCGACCCGCTGGCCGAGGTCGTGGCCTGGGCACTGGAGCACCTCCACGAGCAGTTCGACGTGGAGACGCTCGCCGCCCGGGCGTACATGAGCCGGCGCACGTTCGACCGCCGGTTCCGGTCCCTGACCGGCAGCGCGCCGCTCCAGTGGCTGATCACCCAGCGGGTGCTCCAGGCCCAGCGGCTGCTGGAGACCTCCGACTACTCGGTCGACGAGGTCGCCGGACGCTGCGGGTTCCGCTCGCCGGTCGCCCTGCGCGGGCACTTCCGGCGGCAGCTGGGGTCCTCCCCCGCGGCCTACCGGTCCGCGTACCGGGCCCGCCGCCCGCAGGCGGACGTCCCGCCGGTGAGCCAGCTCTCCGACGGTCCCGTCCCGCACCAGCGCACCCCGCAGCCGCAGCGCGCGGCGGCGGCGCTGGCGGCCACCGGCCCTTCGGTGACCGAGCTGTACGCCCCGGGGCGGGCCCTGCGCGAGCACGCGTAGCCCTCGCCCGGCATCACCGGGCATCGCACGACGGAG
Organism: Streptomyces venezuelae; assembly: GCF_008642295.1. Classification (GTDB taxonomy): domain Bacteria; phylum Actinomycetota; class Actinomycetes; order Streptomycetales; family Streptomycetaceae; genus Streptomyces; species Streptomyces venezuelae_C. The sequence continues at coordinate 2,702,710 of NZ_CP029190.1, forward strand.
GTCCCCGGATCGGCCCACGACCGAACCGGGGACCTTCCGCATAAGGTGAGACACATGAACGATCGCATGGTGTGGATCGACTGCGAGATGACCGGGCTCTCGCTGACGGACGACGCACTTATCGAGGTGGCCGCACTGGTCACCGACTCGGAGCTCAACGTGCTCGGCGAAGGCGTGGACATCGTGATCCGCCCGCCGGACGCGGCCCTGGAAACCATGCCCGACGTGGTGCGCGAGATGCACACCGCTTCCGGCCTGCTCGACGAGCTGGCCGGCGGCACCACCCTCGCGGACGCCGAGGCGCAGGTGCTGGCGTACGTACGCCAGCACGTCAAGGAACCCGGCAAGGCCCCGCTCTGCGGAAACTCGGTCGGCACCGACCGGGGCTTCCTGCTGCGCGACATGCCCACGCTGGAGGACTACCTGCACTACCGGATCGTGGACGTCTCCTCGATCAAGGAGCTGGCGCGCCGCTGGTACCCGCGGGCCTACTTCAACAGCCCGCCGAAGAACGGCAACCACCGGGCGCTGGCGGACATCAAGGAATCCATCGCGGAGCTGCGCTACTACCGGGAGGCGGTGTTCGTGGCACAGCCCGGACCCGACTCGGACACCGCACGGGCCATCGCCGCCAAGCACGTCCTGCCCACCGAATAACCGCCCCGGAGCAAGGGAGGCGATAAGGGGGGAGCGAGCACCCCCGAAGACCCTGTACCCTTTTCTTCGGCCGGTCGGAATTCCGACCGGACATGGTGGGTGTAGCTCAGCTGGTAGAGCACCTGGTTGTGGTCCAGGTGGCCGCGGGTTCGAGTCCCGTCACTCACCCTGTATGAGGGCCCCGGTCCGCGCGAGCGGACCGGGGCCCTTTTCGTTGGACGGGGGACAGGGGACGCTCATGGGTACCGCGTCACGGATGCGCATGTCGGTGTACGGCGTCGCCGAACGGGAGGGCCGGCTGCTGCTCACCCGGCTCACCGAGGACTCGCCGGTGTTCGAGCCCGGCGCCTGGCACCTGCCGGGCGGCGGCATCGATCCCGGGGAACAGCCGCTGGAGGCCCTCGCCCGGGAACTCCACGAGGAGACCGGCCTGACCCTGCGCGAGGCCCGGCTGCTGGACGTCCGCTCCTACCGGGCCCACCGCAACGGCATCGTCTGGGACCTGGTGGCGGTCTTCTACGCCGTCGAGCTCGGCGAGGGCACCGCGCGGGTGGTGGAGGCGGCGGGTTCCACCGACGCCGCGGCCTGGGTCCCGCTGCCCGACCTGGAGGACGTACGGCTGTCCCCGCCGGCGGCCGATGCGGTGGCCGGCCTGCGCTGACCGCCGTCAGTGGCCGCCGCACGAGCCCGGCCCGCCGGCGCCCTGGATGTGGAAGTTGAAGTCGGTGTGCCCGAGGGTGCCCATGAGCCGGAGCCACATCGGCAACAGCATCTCCGTGCCCCGGGCGCTCTCGATGCCGCCCAGGTCGAGGATGCCGCCCTCCGGCCAGCCGAAGGTGTGCAGCAGTTCGCGCACCGCCTTCTTGGCGTCGGCGTCGTCCCCGCACAGGAACACATGGTGCTCGCCGGCGACCCGGCTGGGGTCGACCATCACCGCACAGTTCATGGTGTTGAGCGTCTTGACCACCCGCAGCCCCGGGAAGGTGCGCTGGATCAGCTCGCCGAGGCTGTCCCGGTCCACCGGATCGAGGCCCGGCGGGAACCCGTGCGAGAAGTCCAGCGGGTTGGCCACGTCGATCAGCAGCTTGCCGTCCGACCGGCCGGCCTCCGCCTCGGTCAGGGCGGCGATGCTGACCAGCCCGGCGGTGGCGTTGACGAGCGCCTCGCCGGTGCGGGCGGCCTCGGCGAAGCCGGCGAGCCGGATCCCGGGGTGGTCCGCCTGCCAGGTGGCGTACGGCGGGGTGCCCATGGGTCCGGCTTCGGTGCGGGCCAGGGTCGCCTCGGGGTCCCGGGTGCCGATCACCACCTCGTGGCCGAGTCCGGAGAGCCGGCCGGCCAGGGTCCGGCCGACGATTCCGGTGCCGAGTACTGCGTAGCGCATAGGGGTTCGCCCCTTCGTGGACGACGGCGGGTGGCGCGGCCTGTGCCTGTTCCTCTGCCACCCTCCACGATCCGCGATCCGCGTGCCCCCGGCAGCAGGGCCGGTTCAGCCGTTCGGCCCGGTCTTCATGGCCGCGAGTCCCTTCTTCAGGTCCTCGGCGTTCATCACCGGCTGCACCTCGATCTCCGCGTTGAGCTCGAAGAACAACGGTTCCAGCAAGGCCGGCATGGCGGAGCTGTCGGTCAGATCGCAGACGATGAAACCGGACCGCACCCCCTCGTGCAGGCCGAAATACGCCGCCTCCGGCTTGAGCTCCCCCATCAGTTCGTTCATCATCTGGGGCAGCCGGCCGCTGCGGATGGCCTCGTTGCCCGCCGGCGTGTCCACGTGGAACCGGATCATGACTCTCATGTGACTCCTTCCGTCCCACCCACCGTCCGGTGGCCCCGGGGGGACGGCAAGCCATCCGCCGCCGTCCGGGGCCCGGCCCCGCGCCCAGCCCCGTACTCCGCCCCGTACTCAGCCCCGGCGTTTGCGGCGGCCCGGCCGCCCGCGCCGGCCCCGCCCGGCCTCCGCCTCGCCGCGGGCCCGGCCGTCCAGTCCGATCCACACCCGGACCTCCGTGCCCCCGAGCACCGAACGCCCCAGCCGCAGGTCCCCGCCCGTGGACTCGGCGACCCTCCGTACGATGTCCAGCCCCAGGCCGGTGGAGCCGGGCCGGCCGCCGTCGTTGCCGCGGCGCAGCGCCGCATCCGGGTCGGCGATGCCCGGTCCGGCATCCGAGACCAGCACGATCACCGCGTCTCCCGCGTCGTGCACGTCCACCGCGAACGGGGTGCCCTCGGGGGTGTGCCGGAAGACGTTGCCCAGCATCGCGTCCAGCGCGGCGGCCAGCTCCGGCCGCGCCACCGGGATGCGTACGGTCCGGTCGACCCCGGCGAGCCGTACCTCCCGGCCCTCGTCCTCGGCCAGCGCCGACCAGAACCCCATCCGCTCCCGGATGACCTCCGAGGCGTCGCAGCCGGCCGCCACGGCGGCCGACTGCGACGACCGCTGCTCCCGGGCGGTCCGGATGATGGTGTCGACCTCGTGCTCCAGCTGCTCCACCGCCGCCCGGGTCTGCTCGGCCGCCGGACCGTCGCCCAGGGAGGCCGCGTTGAGCCGGAGCACGGTCAGCGGGGTGCGCAGCCGGTGCGAGAGGTCGGCGGCCAGCTCCCGCTCGTTGGCGAGGAGTTCGACCACCTGGTCGGCCATCGAGTTGAACGCCACCGCCGCCGACTGGAGTTCCTTGGGCCCGTCCTCCGGGACGCGGGCGCCGAGCCTGCCCTCGCCGAGTTGCTGGGCGGCGTCCGCGAGCCGTTGCGCGGGGCGGATCATCCGGGCGCCGAGCCGGTCCGCGACCGCCACCGAGCCCACGACCAGGGCGCTGCCGACCCCGGCGAGCACCAGCCAGGCGGTGGTGACCCCGTTGCTCACCTCGCTCTCCGGGACGAGGATCTCGACCACGGCGATGTCCCCGGAGCCGATGGCGGTGGGCTGCAGCAGGGCCGCCGAGCCGCCGCCAGCTACCCGGACCGTCCGGGCAGAGCCCTCCTGCCGGGTCCGTTGCACCGCCTCGGCGCCCGCCCAGCCGGGCTGTCCGATGGTCGCGGCGGGGGCGCCGTCCACGGCGGGAACGTGCACGGCCATCCGCCGGAGCGCGCCCATGTCCGTGCTCTCCACGGCCCGGCGCAGCTGCTGTCCGTCGGTGGTGATGGAGAGGGTGGGGCCGATGGTGGCGGCCTGCCGTTCGGCGTTGGAGAAGGCCCGGTCGCGGGCCATCTCCTGGACGACCATGCCCAGCGGCACCGCGAAGGCCACGACCACCATCACGGTGACCGCGAGGCACACCTTGACCAGGGCCCACCTCACGCCGGCGGCTCCAGCTTCACCCCGACCCCGCGGAGGGTGTGCAGATAGCGGGGGTTCGCGGCCGTCTCCCCCAGCTTCCGGCGCAGCCAGGACAGGTGGACGTCGATGGTCTGGTCGTCCCCGTAGGACTGCTGCCAGACCTCGGCGAGGAGTTCGCGCCGGGCCACCACCACACCGGGCCGCCCGGCCAGGAAGGCCAGCAGGTCGAACTCCCGCCGGGTGAGGTCCAGTACGGTCCCGTCGAGCTCGGCCTGGCGGCGCAGCGGGTCGATCGCCAGGCCGCCGACGCGCAGCACCCGGGAGGGCGGTTCGGCCCCGGCGGCCGAGCGGGCCCGGCGCAGTACGGCGGCCATCCGGGCGGACAGGTGCTCCACGGAGAAAGGTTTCGTGAGGTAGTCGTCGGCGCCGTCGTTGAGCAGCCGGACGATCTCGGCCTCGTCGTCCCGGGCGGTGGCGATGATCACGGGGACGTCGGTGATGCCGCGCAGCATCTTCAGCGCTTCGGAGCCGTCCAGGTCGGGCAGCCCGAGATCGAGGATCACCACGTCGAAGCGGAAGTGGGCGACCTCCCGCAGGGCCTCCAGGGCCGTCCCGACGCTCCGCACGGTGTGCGAGGCCTCGGTGAGGTGCCGGATCAAAGCGGAACGCACGAACTGGTCGTCCTCGACGACGAGCACACTTGCCATGGGCGGCACCGTACGCCATTCGGGGGACCCCGGGGTGGGCGGGCCGGATCCGCCGGGGGTGGTGCAGTATGTGGGCTGATGCAACGAGGACTTGTCCATGCGCTGGCCTGGACGCTGGCGACCGGGGCGGCGGTGACGCTGTCCTGGTGGGGCGTGCACACGGTGATGTCCGGAACGGCCTACGACCGGCCGAAGGCGATCCCGCTGACCGCCGGAGCGCCGCTGTCCTCGTCGACCCGGGGCACGGAGCCGCCCCCGTCCCCGCCGGCCTCCCCCTCCCCCTCGGTGTCGCCGGGGTCCGCGGCTCCGTCCGCCTCGCCTTCTGCGTCCGCGAAGCCCCCGAAGAAGTCCCCGCCGGGCACCCGCCCGCGGCAGCAGCCGGAGACCAAGGGCTCCGAGGCCGGTTCCGGCACGGTGAAGGGGTACACGGTGGACGGCGGCCGGGTGGTCTTCGACCTGGGCGAGTCCTCGGCGGAGCTGGTCTCGGCGACTCCGGCGGCCGGCTGGCAGATGCAGGTGTGGAAGCAGCCGAAGTGGATCCGGGTGACCTTCACCCGGGACGGCCGCGAGGTGTCGGTGTTCTGCGTCTGGAACGACCACCCGCCGCGGGTGGACACGTGGGACGCCTGACCGCAGCCGCGAGTGGTACGGTGTTGCCGTACGACTGAGGGTCGTCATGCGGAGTAACCCGGAGGTATCACCGTGCCCATTTCCGCGAACGAGGCCCGGCAGCGCTTCTACCCGCTGATCAAACGGGTCAACGAAGACCACGAGCCCATCGAGGTCACCTCCCGCGAGCACGGCGACGTCGTCATCATGTCCGCCGAGGACTTCCGTTCCTGGCAGGAGACCGTCTATCTGCTGCGCTCGCCGCGCAACGCCCAGATCCTGATGGAGTCCATCGCGGAGCTGGACGCCGGCCACGGGCAGGCCAGGGAACTGATCGGCATCGAGGACGACGAGGGCGCCGCCGCATGAAGGTGGTCTTCTCCGACGCCGCGTGGAACCAGTACACGTTCTGGGCCACGGCGGACCCCGAGGTCCTCAAGAGGATCAACCGGCTGATCCAGGAGATCAAGCGAACGCCGTTCGAGGGGATCGGCAAGCCCGAGCCGCTCAAGGAAGGCCTGTCGGGATGGTGGTCCCGCAGGATCACGGACGAGCACCGGCTCGTCTACCGCGTGCGGGACCAGGCCGTGGAAATCGCCCAGGCCCGCTACCACTACTGAGCCCCCTGCCCCCGCCCCGGTTCAGCGGAACACGGACGGCGGGGGTGCCGGGGACGGGGTGGCCGAGGCGTCGGCCACCGGGGTGGCGCCGCCGGCGAAGTCCGCGAGGGCCCGGCCGTGCTCGACCCGGCCCGGGTGGGGGTCGCTCGCCACCCGGCGGGTGAACTCGGCCAGCGGGAGCTCCCGGTCAGCGGCCACCAGCACCGCATTGCCGAATCGTTTCCCCCGCCAGACCACCGGATCCGCGGCCATCGCCAGCTGCCCGAACCGGGACGCCGCGGTGGCTATCTGCCCGCGCAGGTGGGCGAGCGGCGGCCCGTCGGCGAGGTTGGCCACGTACCAGCCGGTGGGCGACAGGGCCCGCCGTACGTCGTCCAGGAACTCGGCGCTGGTCAGGTGCGCCGGGGTGCGGGCCCCGCTGAACACGTCCGCGATCACCAGGTCCGCCCAGCCCTCCGGCACCTTGGCCAGGCCGGCCCGGGCATCCACCGCCCGCACCCGGACCCTGGCCTGCGGGTCCAGCGGCAGGTGCGCCCGTACGAAGGCCACCAGGCCCGCGTCGATCTCCACGATCTGCTGGCCGGAGCGCGGGCGGGTGGCGGCGGTGTACCGGGCGAGGGTGAAGGCACCGCCGCCCAGGTGGAGCACGTTGAGGGGCTGCCGGGCCGGGGCGGCCAGGTCGATGAGGTGGCCGATCCGCCGCTGGTAGGCGAAGTCGAGATGGGTCGGCTCGTCCAGGTCCACATGGGACTGCGGGGCGCCGTCGATCAGCAGGGTCCAGGCATGGGCCCGCTCGCGGTCCGGGGCCAGCTCGGCGAGACCGCCGTCCACCTGCCCGCTGACCGCCTCGGAAGCCTCGCGTCCGGTTTCCCGTCCGGCTTCTCGTCCGCCTTTTCGCCTGCTCTTCGCCACGCCCTCATTATGGCTGGTCAGCGCCGGTCAGGGCCGGTGAGCACCGGTCGGCGGCGGTCAGCGGCAGTTGTCGGCGGCCTCGATCAGACGGGCCGCCTCGCCGAGGGCGGCCCGCAGCACCTCCGGATCGGTCACCGGGTCCCCCGCCTCCGGGGGCAGCAGCCAGCCGGTGCTCGGAGTGCTCCCGGCGGGCGGCTCGCCGAACCGCATGCCGCGGCCGTTGGTCTGCGTACAGGCGCTGCCCGGCAGGTCCCAGGCATCGGCGGTGCCGGGCGGGACCAGGAAGCCGAGGGTGTCGCCCGAGCCGTCGTGCAGGACCGGACCCACCCCGGCCGCGGAGACCGCGGCCCGGCGGATGATGTCGACGGCCTCCAGGCCCTGCCGGGTGGGCACGGTCACAAGATCCGGGGCGGCGCCCGGTCCCGATGCGGTGCCCAGTGCGCTGTTCTCCATGCCGGCCTCCAACAAGGGAACCCCTCCTCCTGTGCTCCTTGACCACTCCTCAAGGTTCAACGCTCGGGAGCGTCAACGGTGGCGGCGACAGGCCGCCGCAAAGGATGGCAGTTCATGGCGGATCGCGGGTGAGATATCCGTTTTGTAGCCAAACGCCGTGTGGGGGACGTCCGACTGGCGGTACGTTCATGCGCGCCGGTACCCCACCAGCAACCGGCAGATACGTCTCGCCAGAGAGGCCACGTCGATGACGGCGTCCCCCATCGCGCTCACGCCCAACACCAGCTTCCGGTGGCTGCGCGGCCGGCACTCCCCCGCCGAGTTCGCGGCTCTGGTGCGCCGGGCGGCCCGGGACATCGGAGAAACGGTTTCCTGCGACGCGCGCTACATCGGCCGGGTCGAATCGGGCGAGATCCGCTGCCCCAACTACGCCTACGAGCGGGTGTTCCTGCACATGTTCCCCGGCCGCACCCTGGCCGACCTCGGCTTCTCCCCGCGCGAAGCGGTCCGCGGCCGGGACCGCCGGGACAGCCGGAACCCCAGCCGCCTGCCCGCCCCCACCCCCGTCTCCATCCCCACCCCCTCCGAGGAGAGCGACGTGCTGCGTCGCGCGTTCATGGCCGGCGGCTCGGCCACGGTGGCCGCCGCCACCCTCAACCTCAGCCTGCTCGGCGACCACCGCAGGGTGCCCGGCCGGGCCGGCGAGTCCGAGGCCGCCGCCGTCGAGGCAGCCGTACGCCAGATCCGGCTGCTGGACGACCGGCACGGCGCGGACACCCTCTACCGGCGGGCCGCCGAACCGCTGCGCACGGCCTATGCCCTGCTGGACGCCGGGGCGACCCGCCAGTCCACCGAGGACCGGCTGCACGCGGGCGCGGGCGAACTGGCCCTCTCGGTGGGCTGGCTGGCGCACGACTCGGGCCGGTTCCAGGACGCCCGCTCGCACTACGCCGAAGCCCTGGCCACCTCCCGGGTCTCGGGCGATGCGGCCCTCGAAGCGCACGCCTTCAGCAACACCGCCTTCCTGGCCCGGGACTGCGGGCGCCCCCGGGAGGCGGTCCGGGCCGCCCAGGCGGGCCTGCGGGCGGCCCGCACCCTGGGGTCGGCACGGCTGCTGTCCCTGCTCTGCCTCCGGGAGGCGGGCGGCTGGGCGGGCCTGGCGGACCGGCGGTCCTGCGAGGAGGCCCTGAGCCGGGCGCACACCCACTTCTCCCGCGGCCCCGCCGCGGCCGACCCCGAGTGGATGTCCTTCTTCGGGGAGGCCGAGCTGGAGTCCCTGGAGTCCCGCTGCTGGGCCGCGCTCGGCGAATACGGCCGGGCCGCCCGGCACGCCCGCCGCGCGGCCGACCTCCAGGACCCGCACTTCACCCGGAACCTGGCGCTCTACACCGCCGAACTGGCCGAGGACCTGGCCCGGGCGGGCGCCCCCGACGAGGCCGCCTGGGCCGGCCAGCGGGTCCTGGACCACCTCGCCGAGGTCCGCTCCACCCGGATCAGCTCCATGCTGTCGGCCACCGCCCGCACCCTGATCCCCCACCAGCGCTCCCCCCGCGTCAGCGCCTTCCTGGCCCGCCACGCGGAGGCCTGAAAAAGGGGGCGCCTCAGCCAGGCGCCTCAGCCGCCTCAGGCGCCTCAGCCGTCTCAGTCCAGGTGACCGGTGTCATTCCAGCGTTCCAGGGCCGGGGCTCCGTACGCCCAGCCCAGGATCGACAGGGAGGTCGGGTCCAGGCGGATGCGGGCGCCGAAGGAGGCGTCCAGGCCGAGCCAGCGGGCGGCCAGGGTCCGCAGGATGTGGCCGTGGGCGAAGACCAGGACGTCGCGTTCGGCCGAGCGGGCCCAGGCGACCACCTCGTCGGCGCGGGCGGCGGCCTGGGCGATCGACTCGCCGCCCTGGGCCCCGTCGCGCCAGAGCAGCCAGCCGGGGCGGACGGCGTGGATCTCGGCCGGGGTCATGCCCTCGTAGTCGCCGTAGTCCCACTCCATCAGCGCGTCCCACGGTTCGGCCTGTACGCCGAACCCGGCCAGGTCGCAGGTCTCGCTGGCGCGGACCAGCGGGCTGGTGCGGACCTCCAGGCCGGGCAGGCCCGACCACGGCTCCCGGGCCAGGCGCTCGCCGAGCAGTTTGGCGCCGCGCTTCCCCTCTTCGAGCAGCGGGATGTCCGTCCGGCCCGTGTGCTTGCCGGACAGCGACCAGGCCGTCTGTCCGTGACGGACCAGCAGGATGCGCGGGGCCATGTCTGTTTCTCCCGGGTTCGTGCCTGTTGTGTCGTCCGACCATCATCCAATACGTGAACCGCGGGCAACCCAACCGCTCATGCATTCGTCTTACGCCGTATGACTGAACGGCACCGGCCCACCCGTTGGTGGGCCGAACTGCTGCTGCTGGGCCTCCTCTACGGCGCGTACTCCGGCGGCAGACTCCTCGCGCGCGGCGACGTACAGCTCGCCATCGACCACGGCCTCGCCATCCTGCACTACGAGCACGTGCTCGGCATGGACTTCGAACGGCCCCTCAACCGGCTGTTCACCGCGCAGACCTGGATCGGCGTCCCCGCGGACTTCGTCTACGCCTCGCTGCACTACCTGGTCACCCCCGCCGTCCTGATCTGGCTCTGGTTCCGCCGGCCGGCCCACTACCGGGCCGCGCGCACCTGGCTGGCCCTGTCCACCCTGCTGGGTCTGGTCGGCTTCACCCTGATGCCGACCTGCCCGCCGCGGCTGCTCGACGCCGCGCACGGGTTCACCGACACGATGGCGCAGTACAGCACGTACGGCTGGTGGGGCGCGGAGGCCAGCGCACCGCGCGGGATGGGCTCGTTCACCAACCAGTACGCCGCCATGCCGAGCCTGCACGTGGGCTGGGCGCTGTGGTGCGGGGTGATGCTCTGGATGCACGGCAGGAAGCCCCTCGCCAAGGCGGCCGGAGTCCTGTATCCGCTGGTCACGACGGTGGTCGTGATGGGCACCGCCAATCACTACTTCCTGGACGCGGTGGCCGGGGCCGCCGTGATGGGGGCCGGGTTCCTGCTGGCCCGCAGGGTCTCGGGGAGGGTCGGTTTCCGCCGCAGGACCCCGATTGTCAGTGGCGGATGGGACACTTCCGCGGGTGAGCTCCTACCCGCCCAGCGGCCCTCCGCAGACGACGACTCTCCGGCAGCGGCTCGCTGATCTGCGCGGCCCCGCCGTGCCGCCCCGCCCGTTGGACGCCCGAGCGCTCGCGGCCCTGGCGGCCAACCCCGGCTGTGGCAGACGCGCCCTGCTGGACGGTGCCGGCGTGGACAAGACCGTCCTCGCCGCGGCACTCGGTACCCCGGCCGCCTTCGGACAGTCACAGTTCGCGATCGTCCGCGGAAACTCCTTCGAGGCGAAGGTCAAGGGCGACGGCGGGGCCGAGCTGCTGCGGCTGCTGTACGAGCGGCTCGGCGCGGGCGCCGAGCCCCCGGCCGGTGGGATCCGGCTCCCCGACCTCACCGCGGCCGGCCCCGACGGCCGGGCCGGCCGTACCGCGCTGGCCCTGCGCGAGGCCACCGAAGCCGCCGCGGCGGAGCGGGCCTGGACTTTCCTGGACCATCCGATGCTGGTCCTGGAGGTCGCCGGCACCCCGGCCTACCTGGAGCCGGACGCGATCGTGGTGCACCCCGACGGCCGCTGGACGGTCGTCGAGATCAAATCCTTCCCGATGATCGACGGCTCGGCAGACGCGGCCAAGGTCGGCGCCGCCGCCCGCCAGGCGGCGGTGTACCTGCTCGCCCTGGAGCGGACCGCCAACCGGGTGGCGGGGGCCTCCGTCGGCCACCAGGCCCTGCTGGTCTGTCCGAAGGACTTCTCCAACCTGCCCACCGCCGCGGTGCTCGACCTCCGCAAGCAGCGTGCGGTCACCCGGCGCCAGCTGGACCGGCTCACCCGGGTGGAGGAGCTGGCCGCGGCCCTGCCCGAGGGCCTGAGCTTCGACCCCGGCCGGCCCGCCGAGGAGCTGGCCGAGGCGGTCGACGCGGTCGACGCGGCGTACGCACCGGACTGCCTGGCCGCCTGCGAACTCGCCTTCCACTGCCGGCAGCGGGCCCGGGAGGCCGGCACCGTGACGGTCCTGGGCCGGTCGGTACGGGGCGAGCTCGGCATGCTCGGCACCGTCGGCGCGGCCCTCGCGGCGGCCGACGGCCGGCCGCCACAGGAGGACTGCACCGGCGAGGCCGCGGACCCGACCACCGCCGAAGCCCTGCGGCGGGCGGCCCGGCTGCGGGCCGAGGCCCTGGAGTCCGCCACCGTACTGCCGTACCAGCGGCCCCGCCCCCGACCGGAGGCCCCGGAATGCCCCTGCTGAGCACCCTGGCCCGGCTGGAGGCGGTCCGCGCCGGGCGGGCCCAGCCGCTGACGACCGTACGGCACCGGCATCTGAGCGGGCAGCCGCTGGTCTTCGTCCCGCTGACCACGGCAGGCGAGGCGGGCGCCCCGCTCGGCGCGATGGTCGGCACCGACCGGGACGACCCGCGGATCCTCGTCATACCGCAGCCGCGCGACCGCGATCTGCGCTGGGAGTTCCTGGCCGAGCTGGCGACCCATGTGATGCCGTACCTGGAGGGGTACGCGGACGTGGTGGAGCCGGCCGAGCGGACCGAGACCGACCCGGAGTCCGGGAAGCGGGTCAAGGTCGAGACCGAGCTGTGCACGGACGCCCCGCAGCTGATCGTGCCCAGCCGCGCGGGAATCGAGTACGTACGGCTGCTGGGCCGGTCCATGCGGTTCCGCCGGACCGCGGAGCAGGACCCGGAGGCCGCCTACCCGGTCCCGTCCCAGGTCCCGCTGCTGGGCCGCTGGTTCACCCATCTCGCCGAGCGGTCCCGGGTGCCGGGGTCCTCGATGCTGCTGTCGGCGACGGACCTGCTGACCCGGCACTGGGCCACCGGCCAGAGCAGCCTGGAGGACCAGCACCTGGCCGCCCTGCTGGCCTGGATCGACCCGCCGGCGGGCCGCTCGGGGGCCGAGGAGGCGCTACGGGCGGAGCTGGCCCGGGACGCGTCGGGGCAGCTGCTGGTACCGCCGGCCGGACCGGCCACCGACCCGGCCTTCGACAACAGGCTGCTGGCCCCGGCGATGGCGAAGTTCGACGCGGCGCGGGCGGAGAGGGACCTGGACCGGCCCCGGCAGGCCGGACACGTCGCAGAGGCCGAACGGGCGATCCGGCAGCTGGTGGCGGAGCAGATGTCCGCCACCTGGGATGCGGTGTGGACGGCGATCGACCTCCTGCGCACGCTGCCGCCGGGCGGGCGTACGGAGGAGCGCTGGACCCGGGACCGCTGGTCGTTCACCGGCCACCGGGACCGGGTGCGGGCGGGCGAACCCCCGCAGCCCCGCCGCGACGACGCGGTGACGGCGGCCCAGAAGCTGGCCGCCCGGGAGACCGAACAGGCCCGGCTGGACGCCCAGGAGGCCCTGGACGACCCGCTGGTCATGGCCGGCCGCCGGCTGGCGGGCGAGGCCTTCGCCGGCGAGGTCACCGAGGTGGTGATGGCGTGGACGGAGTCGAAGCGGCCGAGCCCGCGCCCGCTGGTGACGGTGGCGACCGAGGACCGGCCGCAACTGCCGGAGGGCGGCGGCGGGAAGGTGTACCGCTCGCTGGACGGCCGCCCGCAGACAGCCGAGTTCGTGCGCGTGGAGGAGGGCGGTCTGCTGGTCCTGCGGCTGCTGGACAAGATGGGGCGGGGCCGGGATCCCGAGCCCGGTTCGGTGCCGGAGAAGGGCGACCGGGTGTGCTGGACGCTGTTCGAGCACGATGCGCGCGGCGGCCCGAAGCTGCCCGACCCGGAGCACACCCCGTGGACCCATGGCGGGCCGCCCGGCTCCGCGACCGCCCCGCCGCTGCCCGATGCCGTGACCGACGAGGACCTCCTGTGAGCGCGACCGTGTCCGACCCGGGGGCGGCTGCCACCCGGGCCACCGAGGCGATCCTGCACGACACCCTGCACAGCCCCCGGCGGGGCGTGGTCGTCGACTCCCCGCCGGGGGCCGGGAAGTCCACCCTGGTGGTACGGGCGGCCCGCGAGCTGGCCGGGGCGGGGCGTCGGCTGATGATCGTCGCGCAGACCAATGCCCAGGTGGACGACCTGGTGCTGCGGCTGGCGGAGAAGGATCCGGAACTGCCGGTCGGCCGGCTGCACAGCAGCGACGGCGACGCCTACGACCCGGCCCTGCGCGAACTCCCCTCGGTGACCCTGTCCGCGAAGCCCGGGGACCTGGCCGAGCTCCCGGTCACCATCTCCACGGCGGCGAAATGGGCGTACGTCCAGGGTGTGGAGCCCTGGGAGCACGCGATCGTGGACGAGGCCTACCAGATGCGCTCGGATGCGCTGCTGGCCGTGGCCGGGCTGTTCGAGCGGGCGCTGTTCGTGGGCGATCCGGGGCAGTTGGACCCGTTCAGCGTGGTCGGGGCCGAGCAGTGGGCGGGGCTGTCCTACGACCCCTCCGCCTCGGCCGTCTCCACCCTGCTGGCCCACAATCCGGAGCTGCCGCAGCACCGGCTGCCGGTGTCCTGGCGGCTGCCGGCCTCCGCGGCCCCGCTGGTCTCCCGCGCCTTCTACCCGTACACGCCGTTCCGCAGCGGCACCGGATACGGCGACCGGCGGCTGTCCTTCGGGGTCGCCTCGGACGGCTCCGGCCCGGACCGGGTCCTGGACGAGGCGGCCGAGGCCGGGTGGGGGCTGCTGGAACTGCCCGCCCGGCACACCCCGCGCACCGACCCCGAGGCGGTCCGCGCGGTGGCGCAGGTGGTCCGCCGCGCCCTGGACCGCGGCACGGTCACCACGGACGAGCGCAGCCCCGCCCCGCAGCCGCTCTCCGCGGACCGGATCGCGGTGGGAACGGCCCACCGCGACCAGGCGGCGGCGGTCCGCGCGGCGCTGGCCGAACTGGGCGTGCCGGGGGTCACGGTGGACACCGCGAACCGCCTCCAGGGACGCGAGTACGACCTGACGGTCGTCCTGCACCCGCTGTCCGGCCGACCGGACGCAACGGCCTTCCACCTGGAGACGGGCCGCCTCTGTGTGCTGGCCTCCCGCCACCGCCACGCCTGCGTGGTGGTGGCCCGCGCCGGCATCGCCGACCTGCTGGACGCCCACCCGTCGACGGAACCGGTCCAGCTGGGCGTGACGGTCAAGTTCCCGGACGGTTGGGAGGCGATGATGACCACGTGGGACTTCTGGTCCAACCACCGCGTGGTCTGGCGGGGGTAGGGGGGCCGGTCAGGAGCGCCACGGGGGGTTGTCGGAGAGGTTCTCGGAGAGGGACTCGCCGATGTCGGCCAGGGCTTGCAGCTGGTCGGGGGTGAGGACGTCGATCAGGTGGCGGCGGACCGAGTCGACGTGGTGGGGGGCCGCTGCCGCGATCGTGGACCAGCCGGCCTCGGTGAGGACCACCTCGGCGCCGCGGCCGTCCTCGGCCACGTCCTCGCGGCGGACCAGGCCGCGCTGTTCCATCCGGGTGAGCTGGTGGGAGAGCCGGCTGCGGGACCACAGCATGCGTTCCGCCAGACCGCTGATCCGGCGGCGCCGGCCGGGGCTCTCGCTGAGCCTCGACAGGACGTCGTAGTCGGCTTCGGAGAGGCCGCTCTGCCGGCCCATATCGCGTGCGATCTCCGCGTTGACCAGGGGAAACATCCGCCGCCAGGCGAGCCACGCGCGCCGTTCGGAATCGGTGAGCCAGCGCGGTTCGGACTGGGGCTCGGGCTCGGGTCGGGGGGCTTCGGGCACGTGGGGGGCATCGGCCGTCATGCGATCCACTCTAAATCTCAGTAGGTGATATGTCACCTAGGTGGTTGACACGTCATCCACCCCCGGGTTTTATGAGTGACACATCAACTATCCAACTCGCCCGAGAGGCCTGCCTGCCATGCCGCGCCTGCACATCGTGTCCACCAGCACCCGCCCCGTCTCCCTCGGCCGCCCCCTCGCCTCCTGGGCCGCCGGCATCGCCGCCGAGCACGGCGGCTTCGAGGTCAACCCGGTGGACCTCGCCGAGATCAACCTGCCCTTCCTCGACGAGCCCGAGCAGCCCGCCGCCCGCGCCTACGTCCACCCCCACACGCACACGTGGAGCGCCCTGGTCGAGTCCGGGGACGCCCTCGTCTTCGTGCTGCCGATGTACAACGGCAGCTTCACCGCCCCGCTGAAGAACGCCATCGACTTCCTCTACCACGAGTGGAAGGGCAAGGCGGTCGGCCTGGTCAGCTACAGCGCCGGCCCCACCGGCGGCGCCCCGGCAGCCGCCGCCATCCGCCCCGTGCTCCAGCGGCTCGGCACCCGGCTCGCCGAGCAGGACGTCGCCGTGCCCGGCATCACCGGCCTGGTCGGCGAGGACGGCACCTTCACCGCGCCGGAGGGTCTCGCCGACGAGCTGACCGCCGTCCTGGACCAGCTGGCCAAGCTGCTCACCGAGGAGCCCGTCGGCGAGTGACCGGCGCCCGCGCGGGCGGTCTTGCGCGGCGTTGGACAATGGAAGGTGGCCCGGAAAAGCAGGCAGGACACGACGCCGCCGGTGGACAGCGAGCGCAGGAGGACACGTATGGCAGAGCCCGAGCGGACCGAGCGAAGGCTGCGGCCCGCACCGCTGCTCTTCGAGCCCTCGGAAGCCGCCGCGGACCCGGAGCACTTCTTCGATCTGGAGTCCATCGAGGACCCCGGGGAGCTGCTGGCCCGTGCCACCGAGCTGACCCTGGCGTTCCGGGCGGCGCAGGACCGGGCGATGGAGTTCCAGGCGGTGGCCGCGGCCCAGCTGGCCGATCCGCGGCGGTTCGACCGGCTGTCGCCGGCGGTGATCGCGGCGCGGGCCGAGTGGACCGAGGACTACGCCGAGAAGATGATCGAGTTCGGCCAGGACCTGCTGCGCGGGGCCCCCGAGCACCCGTAGCCCTGGCATATGCGCGGCGCAAGATACTCCACCCGACCCGACCTTGTCTCCATTTCCCCCGGATTCCTGTAACTCGGCGCAACGGTACGTGCACAGCGGGTACATGTGGTGTCATGACGACGACGCTCACGACGGATTCCGGTTGTCCCGTCCACGGCACCGCGGGAGCCGCGGCGGCCCGGGGAGCCGCAGGGGTCAAGAGGGCAGCGCGAGCGACACACGCCCCGTCGGCCGGCTGGGTCACCCCGCAGGGGGCGGCCTGGCTCGCGTCCGCGTCGGCGTATCCGCGGAGCACGCTCGCCCTCTGGCAGGGGCAGCCCGAATCACCCGCGGTACTGCCCTGCGGGACCGTCTTCGACATCGTCAACGTGCCCGTGGTCTTCGGGCGGCGCATGCTCGGCCTGCTGTGGGGCGAGGGGCCGGGCTCCGGGCCGGTCGCCGTGCACCGGGGCCGGATGCTGCTGTTCGCCGCACCCGGGACCGCCCAGCGGCTGCCCTCACTGCTGGACTGGCTGGGGGACCCCCCGACCAAGTCGGGGGGAGAGTGGGGGGACGCGGTGCCCGCGCCGCTGTGCCACGGCCGGGGGGACGCCGTCACCGTCCCGGCCCTGACGCCCGGGCCCGGCCCGTCCCGCTGGCTGGTCGCGCCGGACGGCCCGCCGTCCTGGCTGCCGGGGGCCGAGGCGCTGCTGTGGGCCTGTATGCGGGCGGCCCGCGCCACCACCTCGCCGGACCCGACGGCGGACCTGCAGGTATCGATTTTTCCTACGGCGGATCGTGATGCTAAGGTCTACGACGTCAGCAGGCGCCGCTAGCTCAGTTGGTTAGAGCAGCTGACTCTTAATCAGCGGGTCCGGGGTTCGAGTCCCTGGCGGCGCACAGACGGAAGAAGGCCTCCGCTCGTCAGAGCGGGGGCCTTCTTCGTGTTCCCGGACCCGCCTCCCGAAGCCGCTACGTGGTGATCTTGACCGTGTAGGCGCCGGACTGGGTGCGGTCCGCCACCTCGATGGTGATCCGCTCCCCCGGCACCGTGTACGTCTCCCCCACCTCCAGCGGCGCGTCCGCCAGCGGCGGATAGACCGAGCGGTCCCAGCACGCCTCGGTGTCCGGATGCGCGTCCAGCACCTCGATCGGGCCGCCGCCGGAGGCCGCCTCGTTGCGGACCCGGTAGACCAGCACCCCTTCCGTACAGGTGTCCCCGTCGTTGCCGGCCGAGCCGCGCGCCTCCACGGCGATGGCGCTGCCCGGGCCGGTACGGACCACCGCCAGCCGGGTGCCTCCGGTGCCGCCCCGCGGCACCGCCTCGGCGAGCGGCTGAAGGGTGTGCAGGGAGGTGCCGCTCTGTACGCAGTCCACCTGGTCGGTGGTCAGCCAGCCCAGCTTCCACTTGTGCCAGGCGAAGAGGTCGGGAGCCATGCCGAACTGGCTGCCCATGACATCCCAGTCGCCGACGTAGGTGTCCCAGTCGCCCTTGCCGTCGGTCGGCCGGTGGTAGAGGTCCGGCAGGTCGAAGACATGGCCGGTCTCGTGCGCGAGCACGTTCCGGTCCGGCGGGTGCTGCTCGAAGACGGTGACGATCCGGCGGAGCTCGGTGCCGTCCGCCCGGATCGGCCGGTCGAAGTTGACGACCTTGGTGGCGTCCGAGTCCACCCCGGGGGCGTCCGGGTCGGCCACGAAGTACACGATGTCGTACGCCGAGAAATCCACCGACCGGTCCGCGGTGACCACCGCGTCCCGCAGGTAGGCGGCCCGGTCGTCCGGGTCCCAGTCACGCTGTATCCCGTACTCGGTGGAGGTCTTGGGCATCTGCACCCACTCCTTCTGCGGGTGCGGGACCAGCTTGAACCTGCCGTAGGAGGCCCGCTCGAAGAAGTCGCTGGTGACCGGGAAGTAGTCGGCGGTCAGCTCCTCCGGGGTGGTCTTCGGGCGGGCGTCGGGGAAGGACAGGAAGACCATGACCGCGTTGAGGCGGCGTTCCGGCTTGGGGTAGGCGCGGTTCCAGGTGTCCACGCCCAGGGAGTGGTGTGCGGCCGTACGCGTCAGGGCGCACGGGCCGGCGCTGTTGTCGGCAGCCGCGGGTCCCGCGACGAGAGACATGGCGGCGAGGGCCGTCAGCGAGGTGAGGGACGCCGCCGCGCTGCGCATACGACGGTCCACTCCCCCGGGTGTCTGCTGTCGCGGCACATCGACCTCCGGTGGGTGGATTCGACCTATCTCCTCCACCTTGCGGCGATTTTCCTACTTATGTCCTGTTCCGGTGCCCCACATGAGTGAGCGCACCCCGCGGACCACCTCGCACACACCCGAACGGAACATTACGAAGCGTCACGACCGATCACGGGGATGACCGCTGCGTTCACAGCCGCGCAGAAACGATCGAGCGCGAGGCGGCGCGCTTGCCGTCAGCACACCGAAGTACCGTGTCCAGGACGGCGACGCCGCTGGATAGGGCCTCCCGGCTGCCTCTATGATCGGCACACTTTCCTGCGCGGACATCACGAGCACTGCGGGAGCGAACGGTGAGCGGAACCTCAGAAGGAACCGGTTCGGCGGCCGACAGCATCCGACCGACCACTACAGAGCGTGAACTGCGCGACTACCGAGCGGCCTTCAACGCGGCCCATCTGGCGATGGCCGTCGTCGACCGGGACGGTTTTGTCGTGGCCGCGAACGACGCTCTCGGCGGACTGCTCGGCACCGATCCGCACGCCCTGATCGAACAGTCGGCGGCCGATCTGGTGGACCTGGCGGCCGAGGCCCGGACCTGGCAGGCCTACCGGGAGGTGCTGCGCGGCCGGCAGGCCAGGCTGCGCTGCACCCGGCGGCTCAAACACCCGGACGGGCACACGCTGTGGACGGAGGTCACGCTGGGCCCCGTACCGGGCACTCGGGACGTGCTGCTGTCCGTGGCCGACATCAGCGACCGGCGCGATCTCCAGGCCCGGCTCCGGCATCTGCAGATGCACGACCCGGTCACCCGGCTGCCCAACCGGGCACTGTTCTTCGAACGGCTGTCGGCCGCCCTGGAGGCCTCCTCGTACGAATACGGCGGCACCGGCCGGATCGGTCTCTGCTACCTGGACCTGGACGGGTTCAAGGCGGTCAACGACACCCTGGGACACCGGGTCGGCGACCGGCTGCTGACGGCGGTGGCGGCCCGGCTCTCCCAGTGCGCGGACCAGTCCGGGTACGGGCGGACCGGCGGGCACCTGGTGGCCCGGCTCGGCGGTGACGAGTTCGCCGTACTGGTGGAGGACTCCACGGGCACCGAGGAGCTGGTCGACCTGGCCCGGTCCGTACTGGCCGCCGTACAGGAGCCGTTCGAACTGTCCGGGCAGCGGCTGTCGGTGTCGGCGTCCATCGGGGTGGTCGAACGGGCCGCCGCAGGAACCTCGGCGACCGGGCTGATGCAGGCCGCCGACACCACGCTGTACTGGGCGAAGGCGGACGGCAAGGCCCGCTGGACACTGTTCGATCCGGAGCGCAACGCCCACCGGATGACGCGCCAGGCGCTCTCCAGCACCCTCCGGCCGGCCGTGGAGCGGGGCGAGTTCGAGCTGGAGTACCAGCCGCTGGTCGACCTGGAGAGCGGGGTGGTGCGCGGGGTCGAGGCGCTGGTCCGGTGGAATCACCCGCAGTTCGGGCTGCTGACGCCGAATCGGTTCATCGGAATTGCGGAAGAGGACGGCTCCATCGTCCAGCTGGGCCAGTGGGTACTGCGCACGGCCTGCCGGCAGGCCCGGCGCTGGCAGATCGAACACCCCAGTGATTCCCCGGTGTTCGTGTCCGTGAACGTGGCGGTGCGGCAGGTGTGGGACTCCGATCTCGTCGGGGACGTGGCGGAGATCCTCGCCGAGACCGGGCTGGCTCCGCAGCTGCTGCAGCTGGAGCTGACCGAGTCGGCGGTGATGGGCTCGGCGGGACGCCCGCTCCAGGCCCTGCAGGCACTCAGCGACATGGGCGTACGGATCGCCATCGACGATTTCGGCACCGGCTACTCCAACCTGGCCTACCTCAGCCGGCTCCCGGTCTCGGTGCTCAAGCTGGACGGCTCCTTCGTCCGTGGCTTCCGCTACGAGGAGGGCACCCACCCCAACCCGGCCGACGAGACCATCGTGGAGGCCCTGGTCCAACTCGCGCACCGGCTCGGCCTCACGGTCACGGCCGAATGCGTGGAGACGGCCGGCCAGGCCGCCCGGCTGCGGCGGGTGGGCTGCGACACCGGCCAGGGCTGGCTGTACTCCCGGGCGGTGGCCCCGGACCGCATCGCCGAAATGATCGGCGCCCGCCCCGGGGCATGCGCGCGGGACCGGGCGGTGCCAGACTGACATCAGGGGACTATGCCGCCGACCGGCGGGAACGGGGCCGCTGACCGGCGGGAACGGGAGCCATCCGGAACAAGCGGGCGAGCAGCCGTGACCAGTCAGGTGACCAGTCAGGTACGGATCACTGTCGGACATGCAGTCGGAGCAGACGGAACCGAGTCGCTGCACGACGAGGTGGCGGTCCTGCGCGAGGACCTGCTGCTGCTGGACGTGGAGCGGGTGGGGCACCCCGAGGCCGGTCCGGCCCCGGCCGGCACCCGCGGCGCCGCGGCCGAGCTCGGCAACGTCCTGCTGGTGACCCTGCCGCCCGCGCTGCCGCTGCTGGAGAGCCTGGTCAGAGCCGTCCGGAACTGGCTGGGGCGCGCCGGAGACGCGCGGAGCGTCGTCCTGGAGATCGACGGGAACCGGCTGGAGCTCACCGGTATCCGCAGCGAGGAACAACGGCGCCTGACCGAGGTGTGGATCGCTCGCTGCACGGAGAAGACCGGCGGACGGGAGCACGAGCGGGAGGAGTCATGACCGGGCCGGGCAGGCACGCGCTGGTCGTGGTGACCAGCCGGTACGAGGACGTGGGACTGGGTGCCCTGCGGGCGCCCGTGCAGGACGCGGCGGGACTCGCCGATGTGCTGGGTGACCCCACGGTCGGTGATTTCGACGTGGAGGTGCTGACCGACCCCACCGTCCAGCGGCTGCGCATCGCGGTGGAGGACTTCTTCGCCGACCGGTCCACCAGGGACACCCTGCTGCTGCACTTCTCGTGCCACGGGGTGAAGAACGCCGCGGGCAAGCTCTTCCTCGCCGCCGCCGACACCTACCGCAACCGGCTGGCCGCGACCGCCGTACCGGCCGAGTACGTGAGCGGTCTGATGCTGGAGAGCCGCGCCCAGCGTGCGGTCCTGCTCCTGGACTGCTGTTACGCGGGAGCGTTCGAGCGGGGGATGATCGCCCGGGCGGGCGCGACGGTCGAGGTCCAGGAGAGCTTCCACGACCTGGAGCGCACCGGCGGGAAGCGCGGACGTGCGGTCTTCACCGCCTCCAGTGCCCTGGAATACGCCTTCGAGGGCGACCAGCCGGTGCCCGGGGGCGAACCCGGGACGGCTCCCGGGGACGGTCCGTCGTTGTTCACGGGCGCCCTGGTGGAGGGGCTGCGCAGCGGCGATGCCGACCTCGACCACGACGGCGAGGTCGGCATGTCCGAGCTGGCGGACTACGTCAACGAGCGGATCCGGGAGCTGACCCCGCACCAGACCCCGCAGCTGTGGCTGTTCGGCAGCCAGGGCGACCTCACCATCGCGCACACCGGCCGCCGGCGGGCCGTCGCCACCGACCTCCCGACCCCGCTCGCCGACGCCGTCCGCTCCGACAGCCGGGAGCGGAAGCTGTGGTCGGTCGAGGACCTGGGCACCCTGCTGTGCGGCCCGGACGTGGGCGTGGCGCTCGCCGCCCACATCGCCCTGTCCGAGCTGGCCGCCGACGACAGCCGCCGGGTGGCCGAACGCGCCACCCGCGCCCTGGCGCTGGCCGCTCCCCGGGTGGACACCCCGGCCCTGCGGGTGGCGGCGGCCGAGCCGGCCGTGGTGAAGGTGGCGGGCCCGCCGATCGTCCTCGCCACGCTGGAGGCCAGGACGGACCCGTGGCTGAAGGTCCGGTACGTGGACGGTGGCATCGAGCTGGTGCCGGAGGAGACGGAACGGGGGCACCACGAGGGGACGGTCCAGCTGCGGACGGCGACCGGGGAACTGGCGATCGCGGTGGCGACGCCGGAGGAAGCGGAGGCGACCGGCGAGGCGGCGGTCGCGGCGCAGACCGGGAGCGGCGGGCCGGCGGTGCGGCAGCAGGACACGGTGCAGCAGGAACCGGAGCAGCGCGAGCAGGAGCGGCGGGAGCCGGAGCGGGAACCCGAACAGCAGGAGCGGGAGCAGCGCGAGCCGGAGCAGGTGACGCCGCTCATGGCCGCCGGGACCGAAGCCGCCGCGGCGGCTCCTCCCCTCAGCCCATGGCCCTTCCTGTTCTCGGCCGCAGCGATGCTGGCGGCGCTGTCCTTGCCCTTTTACGAAAAGGTCGAGGCGAAGCGGTACCCCATGTGGCTCTCCTCGCCGTACTGGTACTGGCCGCTGGGCTGGGTCGGCACGAGCATGCTCGTGCTGGCGATCCTCAGCACCATCACGTGCTCCACGGCCGGCGTCCTCGTCCTGCGCCGGTCCGCTGTCGTCCGGCGACGGGCCGTGCGCGTGTGGTGCGGCACGCTCGCGACGCTGACCGTCTACGCGATGGTGGCGCTCTGGGTCTTCGCCTCGGTCCTCAGAAAGGACTTCGACGCCGGCCTGGGCTTCCTCGCCTTCGTCATGGGCGGCCTGCTCCAAGCCTGGGGAGCGGTTCAGCTCAGGCTGGCGGCCGTCCCCCGCCCGCCGGACCGCACCGATCCGCACTCGCTCCGGCCGTGCACGCTCGCGGCGGTGTTCACGAGTCTGACCCTGGCGATTCCGCTGGGTTCCGGTGGTCCCGCGTGGCAGCTCATCGCGCTGCTGGAATGGAGCGGTGCCCGCCAGGCGGCGAGCGCCGTGATCCTGCTGAGCGCGGTCGTCAACGCGGCGATGGCGGTCCACGCGTGGGACGGGCACTCGGTCGCCCGGCTGCGCGGAGTGCTCTGGTGGTACGGCACCCTGGCCCTGCTGACCCTGGGGGCGACGGTCTACTTCTGGTCGGTGCTCAAGGGCCAGGCCGGACTCGGCCAGTACCTGCTCACCCTCGGCTGCGGCCTCCAGCTCTGGACCGCGGTCACCCTCTGGCTCGACAAACCGGCCACCGCCTGATGGGGTCCGGGCACACCACCGCCCCCTGCCTGGTCAGAGCAGGGGGCGGTGGGTCGCTCGGCGCGAGGTGGGGGGATCAGCAGGCGCCGAGGTCCTTCCAGACACCCCATTCACCGGTCGTGCCCGGCGTCTCGTTCTGGGTCCACCACTGGGCCTTGTACTTGCGGCCGTTGTGGGAGACCTCGCTGCCGCCGGTGTAGACGGTGCCTGCGACATAGGCCGGGAGCGAGCCGCAGCCGGTGGTCGGCGGGGTCGTCGGCGGCGTGGTCGGAGGCGTCGTCGGCGGGGTGGTGGGCGGCGTCGTCGGGGGCTGGGTGGTGCCGCCGAGGGCGTCGTTGATCTGGTTCAGCAGCGTGGTGTTGCTGTCCAGGCCGAGGAGCGAGTACATCATCGCGCCGGCCAGGCCGCGCTGCTTGCCGTAGTCCACCCGGGCCTGGATGGACTTCTGGTTCAGGCCGGTGAAGAACTCGCCGTCCTTGTAGAAGTACGAGGACTTCGACTGGTCGTCCCAGAAGGTGGTCGCCGGGTTGTCGACGATCCCGCCGAGCTCCTTGTAGTGGGCGATGCCGGCCTGCTGGCTGAGCGGGCGGGCGCCGGACGCACCGGTGGCGCTCTGGGCGAGGCCGTTGGCCGTCCCGGCGGGGACGCCCTTCCAGCCGCGGTAGTAGAACTCGTAGCCCAGGGTCAGCTTGTTGGCGGGGAAGCCGCCCGCGATGCCGTAGGCCGGGTTGCCGTCGATCCAGGAGTCGATGGCGTTGTCGATCGAGTACTTCTCGGTGCCCGGCGCGATCGGGTCGGTCGGGTCGGCCGCGGACGGGTACAGCGGGGACTGGTGGTACGTCGGCCCGTCGCCGTCCCAGGCGCCGTGCATGTCGTACGTCATGATGTTCGCGTAGTCCAAGTACTGGCCGATCTTGTCGGTCTCGATGTACTTGATCTTGTCCTGGCCGGCCGGGAGGGCGGCGGTCAGCAGGTACTTCTTGCCGCCGTTGGCCGCGCCCTCGGCGTCGAGCTGCTTGCGGAACTCCTGGAGCAGCAGGGTGAAGTTCTGCTTGTCCTCGGGGCCGTAGTGGTTGCCCAGGTGGCCGCCGGAGGAGCCGGGGTACTCCCAGTCGATGTCGATGCCGTCGAAGATGCCCGCCGCGGTGCCGGGGCCGCCGAAGCCGCCCTCCACCGGGAGGTCGCCCTTGATGTACTGCTTGATGCAGGAGGCGACGAACTTCTTGCGGGAGGCGTCGGTCTTGGCCGCGTCGTGGAAGTACTTGGAGTAGGTCCAGCCGCCCAGCGAGATGTTGATCTTCAGGTGCGGGTACTTGGCCTTCAGTTCCTTGAACTGGTTGAAGACGCCCACGATCGGCTGGTCCCACTTGTCGGCGACCCCGTCGACGCTGTCGGCCGCGCTGAAGGACTTCTGGTAGTCGGCGTAGCTGTCGCCCGCGCCGTCCCCGGCGTTGGGGTTGTTGTCGTCGCCCGCCGCCTTGTTGGCTTCGAAACAGGTGAGCTCGGTGGGGTGGATGTTGCCGAACGAGTAGTTGACGACGTCCAGCTTGCTCGCTATGCCCCGGGTGTCGAGGTGCTTGGGGTAAAAGGCGTTCCCGTACACGCTCCACTGGTCGTAGTACGCGATGCGCACGCCGCCGGCGGAGGCGGTGGTGGAGGTGTCCGCGGCCTGGGCGGTGCCGAGGCTCGCAAAGGTGGCCAGCGCTCCGGCGGCGAGCGCCGCGGTGGTCGCAGCCGCGACGAAGGGTTTACGGATGTGCATGAACAGCCTCCGGAGGTGGGGAGGGAGGATGTGACGGCCCGGGTGGGAGAAGAGATAGCGATCACGGCAAGGCCGCGTCAATGGTTTGAGCCAAACCCCGACTAAACAAGGACTAGACCAGTTGGGCCATAATTTCCCAAGTCAGAGGCCTGAGGGCGCATCAGAAATCGCTCGCCACCCCCGGTGACGAGCGACTTAAGACTCTCTTGAGGAGGCCCCGCGCAAGACTTCGGCAATAAACCAGCCAAACCCCGTTCATCTCCCGTCAGCCGAGCGGAATTTCCCCCTCCGGCATCCCGTACGCATCTGCGACGAGCGCGTACGAGCGCAGCCGGGCGGCTCCGCCGTGGGCGTTCGCGGTCAGCATCAGCTCGTCCGCGCCGGTCCGCGCCGCCAGTGCGTCGAGTCCCGCCCGGACCTCCTCCGGGGTGCCGTGGACCACGTTGGCGAGCCAGCCGTCCACGAACTCCCGTTCCGCCGCGGTGAAGGGGTACCCGGCCGCCTCCTCCGGGGTCGGGATCAGCCCGGGCCGGCCGGTACGCAGCCGCAGCATCGACAGGGCGCCGGTCAGCACCTGGGCCCGGGCCTCGGCCGCGTCCTCGGCGGCCAGCGCGGACACCCCGATGACGGTGTAGGGGGCGTCGAGCACCGCCGAGGGCCGGAAGCTCTCCCGGTACAGCCGGAGCGCGGGCAGGGTGCCGGCCGCCGAGAAGTGGTGGGCGTACGCGAAGGGCAGGCCGAGTTCCCCGGCGAGGCGGGCGCTGAACCCGGAGGAGCCGAGCAGCCAGAGCGGCGGGCGGGCCGTGGGCCCCTGGACCGGGCCGGGCACGGCGTGCACGCGGGCGTACGGATGGCCGTCGGGGAAGTCGTCGTCGAGGAACCGGGTGAGCTCGGCGAGCTGCCGGGGGAACTCCGCCGCCTCGGCATCGGGCCGGGCGGTCCCGCGGAGCGCGGCGGCGGTGCGGCCGTCGGTCCCGGGGGCGCGGCCGAGGCCGAGGTCGATCCGTCCCGGCGCGAGCGCCTCCAGGGTGCCGAACTGCTCGGCGATGGCCAGCGGGGCGTGGTTGGGCAGCATCACCCCGCCGGAGCCGAGCCGGATCCGCCGGGTGTGGGCGGCGAGGTGGGCGAGGATCACGGCCGGGGAGGAGCTGGCGACCCCGGGCATGGAGTGGTGTTCGGCCACCCAGTGGCGGTGGAATCCGCGGGATTCGGCGAGTTGGGCCAGCTCGACGCTGGTCCGCAGGGAATCGTGGGCCGTACTGCCGCTGCCGACGGTGGCCAGATCCAGTACCGACAGGGGAACCGGCGCGGTTCCGCGGGCGGTCCCGCGGATCGGGTCCCGCACGTCACTCATCGTTGCTCCCGTCTCAGTTCCTACACGGTTTCCGGTCTGTCCCTACCGTCCGGTAGGGCGTACGAAGGTGTCGAACAGGAGGTGACCGCCGGGCATTCCCGGCACACGGGACAGGGGGCGTGACCTTGGCATATGCCAGTGGAGTAGATCCCGGCCAGAGGGTCTGATTGAGCCATCAATCTCATCAACAGGCGCTCCGCGTGGGCCTCTTGATGGCTATCGTGGTAGGGCAAGCGGTAACAACCTGGTAGGGGGAAACCGTGGCGCTGAAGCCCGAGCCGACCGCGCCGTTCCACTCGGTGCAGTACGCCCTGCGCGTGCTGGAAACGATCGGACGGCACCACAGTGGCGTGACCGATACGCAGATCACCCGCGAAACGGGCCTGCCGGCCGCCCACCTCGCCCCCATGCTGCTCATGCTGCGCCGCGAGGGCTATGTCCTCCAGGTGTCGGACGGCGCGTACGCGATAGGCGACTCGCTGGTGCTCCTCGGCTCCGGGGTCGACCGCCAGCAGGCGCTGCAGGCCAAGCTGCAGGAGACCCTGGACCGGCTGCGCGACTCCGTCGGCGCGGCCGTCTACATCAGCCGGTATGTGGACGGCGAGGTCCGCATCACCCAGTTCGCGGACAGCCCCCGCACCCCGAAGGTGCACGAGTGGGTCGACTTCCGCTCGGCCGCCCATGCGAGCGCCGTGGGCAAGTGCCTGCTCACCCAGCTCGACGTGAACGGCAGGCGCGACCACCTCTCCCGGCACAAGATCGCCCGGCTCACCTCGAAGACGATCACCAGCGAGCGCATCCTGTTCTCGAAGCTGGACAGCCAGCCGGCCACCGTGCCGGTGCTGGACCTCCAGGAGTACGCGGTGGGCACGGTCTGCGCGGCGGTGCCGATCACTGCGGGCGCCTCGGTGGGCTGCCTCGCCCTGTCCCTGCCCGTGGAACACGCGCACCGGCTGCGGGCCGCGGCGGACGCGCTGAACCGGAAGGCCGCGCCCCTGCTGCTGTCGCTGACTCTCTGAGCTGCAGGGTCGCCTCTGAACTGCATGGTCGGAAGCACCCCTCGGGACCAGGTAGTATTTTCTCTGTCAGCAGGCGCCGCTAGCTCAGTTGGTTAGAGCAGCTGACTCTTAATCAGCGGGTCCGGGGTTCGAGTCCCTGGCGGCGCACCTGATCTCAGGGCGGTTCCGGTTCACCGGAACCGCCCTGAGTGTTTTCACCAGCGGTTTTCCCAGGTGGCGGGCCGGGTGGCGGGCGCAGGGCGGTGCGGACCGACCAGACCACGGAGACCAGCGGCACCGCCACCACCGCTCCGACGATCCCCGCCGCGGTCGCCCCGGCCAGCACCGAGATCGCCACCACCAGCGGGTGCAGCCGTACCGCCCAGCTCATCACCAGCGGGTGCAGCAGATGCCCCTCGATCTGCCCGATGATCACGATCAGCCCGATCACGATGGCCGCGACCAGCGGCCCCTTCGCCGCGAGGGCGACCACCGCGGCCACGGCCAGCGCGACCGGCGAGCCCACCAGCGGGACGAACGCGGCGAAGAACTCCAGCAGCGCCAGCGGCACGGCGAGCGGTACGCCGAGGAAGTACAGGGCCACCCCGACCAGGACCGCATTCGTGGCGGCCACCAGCACGATGCCGTGGGTGTAGCCGGTGAAGGTGCGCCAGGCCGCCCGGCCCGCCGTGTCCCAGCGGCTGCGTTCCGGGCCGGGCAGCTGATCACAGAACCAGGCCCACTGACGGTGCCCGGAGTGGATGAAGAAGACGGCCGTGAACAGGGCCAGGGCCAGCACGGCCAGCACGTGCACCAGGTGGCTCGCGCCGCTGACCGCCGTACTGACCACGGTCGAGCGGTGGCGGGAGAGGTACTGGCCGATCCGCGACTGGACGTCGGTCAGCACCTCCGGGTTCAGCCGGAACGGCGGCCGTTCCAGCCACTCCTCGATGCTGTCCAGGCCCTCCCGGAACTCCCGGGTCAGGGTGGTGGTCTGGCCGGCCACCGCCTCGCCGACCAGCGCCAGCACGGCCAGGACCAGCGCAATGCCGCCGAGCAGGGTGACGGCGACCGCGAGTCCGCGCGGCACGCCGCCCCGGGTCACCAGGTCGGCGACCGGTCTCAGCAGGGCCGTGGCGACCAGGCCCAGGAAGAGCCCGACCCCGATCTCGTGGAAGCGGCCCAGGACGGCGAAGCCCGCGTAAACCGCCGCACCGACGACCAGCAGCCGCCAGGCGAGCGCGGCGGCGGTACGGAGCAGGGGCGGGACATGCGGTTTGGCAGGCGGCACGGCAGGCGGTCCGGTGGGCGGTCCGGCAGGCGGGGGGGTCGAGCGGTGGCCGGGGCTGCATGCCCTTCCCCGTACCACCGGCGGGCCGCCCGGCCACGGCCCGCCGGGCAGATTCGCCCGACCGGGGTGCCGGGCCCCGGCGTGCGGTGGGCGCCGGGCGCGGTCAGGATCGGCCCATGGGCTTCGTGCTGCCGGTCCTCGCCGCGCTGTTCGCCGCGTGCAGCAATGCGCTGGCCACGGTGCTCCAGC
This sequence comes from Streptomyces venezuelae, assembly GCF_008642295.1. GTDB lineage: Bacteria > Actinomycetota > Actinomycetes > Streptomycetales > Streptomycetaceae > Streptomyces > Streptomyces venezuelae_C. The sequence continues at coordinate 2,731,629 of NZ_CP029190.1, forward strand.
GGCGGGCCGCCCTCACGGTGCCGCAGAGCCGCGGGTTCCGGCCGGGGCTCGTCCTGGACCTGGTGCGCCGCCCGGTGTGGCTGGTGGGGATGTTCGCGGTGGTGGCGGCCGGGGTGGGCCAGGCGGTGGCCCTGGCGACCGGCCCGCTGTCCCTCGTACAGCCGCTGTTCGTGCTGGAGCTGCCGCTGGCGTTGCTGATCGCCTCCCTGTTCGCGCGGCGGCACCTGCCCCGTGCCCAGTGGCTGGCGGTGGCCGCCGTGGTGGTCGGGCTGGGGGTGACGCTGGTGGCGCTGGCGCCCACCGGGAACCGGACCGACGTACCGCTGGACCGGTGGATCCCCACGCTGGCCGCGGGCGGCGGTGCCGTGGTGGCGCTGGCCGCGGCCGGGCTGCGGCACCCGCCGGGCCGGATGCGGGCGGCCTGTCTGGGCCTGGCCACCGCCCTCTGCTACGCGCTGACGGCCGCACTGATGAAGTCGGCGGTGCACGCCCTCGACGGGGGCGGACCGGAGGCGTTCCTGACCGCCTGGGAGACGTACGGCCTGGTCGTGACGGGCATCGCGGCGCTGCTGCTGTTCGAGCACGCCATGCAGGGCGGCCCGCTGGTCGCGTCCCAGCCGGCGCTGACGCTGGGCGACGCCGGGACCGGCCTGGTGCTGGGGGTGCTGTTGTACGAGGAGCACGTCCGGACGGGGTGGTGGCTGCTCCCGGCCCTGCTGGGGGTGGTGCTGATCACGGCAGGGGTATTCACGCTGGCGCGCAGTTCCCCGCCGGAGGGGGTGGACTGAGGTGCGGGCCGCCCTGGTCGAGGAGGCCGGTCCGGCCGTGCTCCGCGTAGGCGGCGAGCAGGGCGTCCAGGGCCGGGGCGTCGAGCCGGGTGTACCCGGGGGCGCCGGGCGGGCGGTGCCAGACCGGGTCGGGGGCGCAGCCGAATCCGGCCCGGCGCAGGGCGGCCCGGTGGACCTTGTTGGTGGCGGTGACGGGCATGGCCGGGACGATGCGGACGTAGCGGGGTGCCATCTTGGTGCCGAGGTCGGGCTGGGCGGCGAGGAAGGCGGCGAAACCGGCCGGATCGAAGACTGCGCCGGGCCGGAGCGCGAGTGCGGCCATCACCTGGTCCCCCGCCGCTTCGTCGGGTACCGCGTAGACGGCGGCTGCCGTCGCGTCCGGCCACCGGGCGAGGATGTTCTCGATCATCGCGGCGGCCAGGTTCTCGCTGTCCACCCGGAGCCGGTCGTCGGTGCGGCCGGCGAAGTAGAGGAAGCCTTCGGGGTCGCGGAAGAAGAGGTCTCCGGTCCAGTACCAGCCGTCCCGGGTGCGGGCGGCCTCCGCCTCCGGGTTGCGCCAGTAGCCCTCGAAGAGGCTGCGGCCCCGGTTGACCAGTTCACCGATGGCCTGTTCGCCGTTGAGGAGCCGGCCGGCCCCGTCCAGCCGGGCCGGCGGGCATTCGGCGCCGGTGTCCGGGTCGACGACCGCCAGGTCCTCGCCGGGGGCGGCCCGGCCGAGCGCGGCCGGCGGGGTCTGGGGGCTGCGCTGGAGGGAGGCGCCGCCCTCGGTCGCGCCGTAGCCCTCCACCAGCCGTACCCCGAACCGCTCGGCGAACCGGGCAGCGTCCACCGCACCCGCCTCGGTGCCGAAGCCGAGCCGGAGCGGGTTGTCCCGGTCGTCCGGGCGGGGCGGGGTGGCGAGCAGGTACTGCACGGCCCGCCCGACGTAGGTGAAGTAGGTGGCCCCGTGGGCGCGTACGTCGTCCAGGAACTCGGAGGCCGAGAAGCGGCGGCGGAGCGCCACGCCGGCCCCGGCGGCCAGCGCGGGCAGCCAGTCCGCGATCACCGCGTTGCCGTGGAACATCGGCATGCAGATGTAGTGGACGTCGTCGGGGGTGACGGAGAAGTGCCGGGCCAGGGAGCTGCCGGCGGCGGCGAGCCGGCCCTGGGAGCAGACCGCGGCCTTGGGCGCGCCGGTGGACCCGGAGGTGAAGTAGAGCAGCAGCCGGTCCCCGGGGGCCGGGGCCCGGCCGCGGACCGTCGCCTCGCCCGGTTCGGCGTCCGCGTACGGGGCGAGGAGGTCGGCGTACTCCTCGCCGTCCGTCACCAGGATGCGTACGCCGGGCAGGTCGAGGCCGCGGAGCAGGGGCAGGTGGGCGCGTTCGGTGACGAGGATCCGGCAGTCGGTGTGCAGGATGTCGCGGGCCAGCTCGGGGCCGCGGCGGGTGGGGTTGATCCCGGCCGCGGCGGCCCCGGCGAGGGCCGCCGCGCCGAGCCAGAAGGGGAACTCGGGGGTGTTGTCGAGGAGCAGTCCGAGGTGCGGTTCCGCGCCCTTCGGGAGCAGGTCGGCGAGGAGCGCGGCGCGCGCGGCGGATTCCCGGGCGGCCCGGTGGTGGCTGAGGACGGTGGTCCCGTACCTCAGCCCGGGCCGGTGATCGCCCCACTGCCGTGCGATGAGCTCCGCTACGGTCCCTGCCGTCTGTACCGTCCCTGCCCGTGTCCGCATGGGCGGAACGGTAACTGACGACTCGTCAGAACTGAACGTCGGAGCAGGCGTAGAAGGCGTTCGCGGTGTCGTTGATGGTCCAGACGGCGAGGATCAGATGCCGGCCCGATTTACCGCTGGGCAGCTGGCCCTGGTGGGTGAAGGTCATGGGCGGGCGGGCGCCGTTGTAGGCCACGGTCAGGAAGGGCTGGGATTCGAGCGAGGCGCGGGTGAGGGGCTTGGTGGGGTCCCAGCCGTTCTTGGTGACGTAGTACTTGAAGTCGGTGGTGGAGTGGTTGGCGGTGAACTGCCACCGGAAGGTGTGGTTCTGGCCGCTGGTGAGCCGGGTGGTGGGCCAGGCGCCGCCGCGCGGGTTGTCCAGCTCGGCGAACTGGGTCAGACCGGCGGAACAGATCCTGCCGTCCGCCGGGCCGGCCGCCGGGAAGCCCTTGAGCCCCTCGACGCTCTGCGGCTCCCACTGGATGGCGCCGCAGTCGGGGACGGTCTTGTTGGCGCAGAGCTTCTGGCGGCTGATGGGGCTGTCGGTGTAGCCGTGGCCGGAGGCGTTGGGGGCGATGAGGAGGGAGGCCCCGGCTATGAGGCCGAGGCCGAGCGCGGCGGCGCCGGCCCGTCTGGCGGTACGGGTGTTACGCATGATGCTCCTTGGACGTGGGGGGAGTTCCGTGAGCGTGCGCACGCGTGGGGATGAAATCTCAGGTCTAGACCAAGTCCCAGATTATTGACGGGAGTTGGCCATGTCCAGACCAACCGGAGAACCGGGGGTTCGCAGCGGAACGGAACCGGAACGGAACCGCCCCCGCCGGGGGCGGAGGCGGGGGCGGTTCCGTTCCGGACGGGGCTCGGCGGGGGCCTACTCCCCCCGGCCGGTGTAGAAGGCGACTGTGAGGTCCTTGACCAGCGCCTTGCGCTCGTAGTCGTCGAGCTCGACCAGCCCGCGCGAGGTCAGCCGGTTCACGGTGTCGTCGACCGCATCCACCACCGAAGTGAGCACGCTGTCCCGGTGCTTGGCGTCGATCGCGGCGATCCGGCGGCGCCGCATGGCCGCCGCGACCTCCGGGGCGTACTCGATCCGGGTCGGCTGTGCCGAGAACACCTCGATCCCGACCGCCTCGGTCTCGGCAGCGAGCATCCGGGTCAGCGCGTCGCCGACGGCCTCGGCATCGCGCAGGGTCGGGGCGTCCTCGTGGAAGGCGTCGGCCGGCAGCTGGGACAGCACCCGGGCCATCGCCGACTCGACCTGCTCGGCGAGGTATTCGGTGTGATCGGCGACGGCGAGCGCGGCCCGGGCGGTGTCCCGGACCTGCCACACCACCTGGACCACGACCTGGAGGGCGAGGCCGCCGGAGTCCACGGCGGGCAGCGGGTCGCTGCGCCAGTGCCGCAGGCGTACGTCGACCCGCCTGCGCAGGAGCAGGGGGCTGACCCAGACCAGTCCGGTACGGCGTACGGTCCCCCGGTACCGGCCGAACAGGGTCAGGACCCAGGCATGGCCGACCTTCCCGCGGCCGAGTCCGCCGAGGGCGAGCAGCGCGACGATGCCGAGGAAGGCGAGCGGGGGGTAGTCCTGGGCGCGGAGCCCCTGGTAGGGGTGGGGCGTCGCGCCGAACGCGGCGACCAGGGTGTCGGGGAGGGCGCCGGTCCGCCAGAGCAGGGCGGCGCATCCGGCGAGCGCGAGACCGCCGACCGCCGCGCCGGCCCAGCCGGGCAGCACGGGACCACGCCGCTCCCGCAGCCGCTCGTCCCCCCGCGGCACCCGCCGCCCGGCGGAGGACTGAGGCAACGGCGCGTTGGCCTTGGCCTTGGCTTGGGAAGCCGGCTTGGGCGCGTCGGGACGTACCCGCGCCTGCTCGCGGAACATCAGATGCACTGGGATCTCGGTGGCGGCTGCGCGGTGGCTCGGGCCGAGCCGGGGCGGGTGCGGGGTGTCGTCCCCGGTCATGCCGCGGGCGACGGCATCGGCGACGATCACCTCGACCCCGGGCCCGGGAATCCGGCCCCGCCCATCGGCCCCGGGCCACCCGATGGCCCGAACCCCGGCCACGGCCTCGGCCACCCGCCGCGGAACGGGCCCGGCGATGCCGCGCTCGGGCCCGGCAGGCCCGGACGGCTCACCGCCGGCCAGGCCCTGGGCCCGCCCGGCCTGCTCGACGAGCCCGGCGATGGGCCCGACCGGGCCCGTAAGCCCCGCCGCCACCCGCCCGGCCGCGGGCTCGGGCGGCTCCGCGCCACCCCCGGCGGACCCGGCCGGCCCGGCCGCCGCCTGCCCGGCGAGCCCGGCGCCGCACCCGGCGGGGCCGGGCGACCCGGCCGGCATCGGCTCGGCCACGCCGCGCACGGGCCCGGGGGTGCCCGCCAGCCCGGACAGCCCGTCACCCGATCCGGCACCGCCGGGCTCGGGCCCGACAGGGCCGGACGACCCTGCCGGCATCGGCTCGGCCTGACCCCCGAGCCCGGCCATGCCGCGCACGGACCCGGCAGGGCCCGCCGACGCGGACAGCGCCTGCCCGGCCATAGGCCCGGCGATCGTCCCGACAGAGCCGGCAGGCCGGGACTCCGGCCGGGCCGGCCCCTCGCCGGAGCCGGCGACGCCGGGCTCGGGCCCGACAGGGCCCTCCTGCCCGGTCAGCGCCCGCCCGGCCCCAGGGGCGGCAACCGTCCCGACAGAGTCGGCCGGGCCGACAGGCCGGGACTCCGGCCAGGCGAGCCCTTCGCCGGCTCCGGCGACACCGGGCTCGGGCCTGACGGGCCCGGACGGCCCGTCGCCGAACCCGGCCACACCACGCACAGACCCGGCAGGGCCCGCCAACCCGAACAGCGCCCGCCCGGCCGCGGGACCGGACGCGTCCGTACCGGACCCGGCGGGGCCCGCAAGCCCGGCCGAGGCCTGGCCGGCGAACCCGGCCGCAGGCCCAAACAGCCCAGCACCGGACCCCGCAATGCCGGGCTTGAGCCCGGCAGGGCCCGCCAGCCCGGACGGCGTCCGCCCGGCCACGGGGCCGGCGACCGTCCCAGAAGGGCCGGCAGGCCGGGACTCCGGCCGGGCGAGCCCTTCGCCGGGCCCGGTAGGGCCGGACGGCCCGGCCGGCATCGGCTCGGCCACGCCGCGCACGGGCCCGGCGGGGCCCGCAAGCCCGGCCGAGGCCTGCTCGGCGAACCCGGCCGCAGGGCCGAACAGCCCAGCTCCGGGCCCGGCAGGGCCCATCAGCCCGGACAACGTCCGCCCGGACGCAGGGGCGCCGGGACCGGTGCCGGACTTGGCGGCGTCGGGGAGCCGGGCCTCCGCCCGGGACGCTCCAACGAGCCCGGCAGGGCTCGGCGCGTCGGCGGGGCCGGATTGGCCCGGGAGGTCGGGGGTCGGGCGGGCAGGGGTATGGGCCCAGGGGCCCGCGGTGCCGGGGGTCGATCGTGTTTCCGCCTGCGGGATCGGCCGGACCGGCGGGCGGAGGGGCATGTTGCCCGTCGTGGAAGTCGTGCGCGTGGGGAACATCCTTGCCTCCGTCATGCGAACAGCCGTCTCCAGGTTTCCGGGCCGGGGTAGCCGTCGGCCGCGGCCCCGCGCCAGCCCTGGGCGCGCTGGAAGGCCTCGACGTTGCGGCGGTCGGCCTCGGTCCAGCGGGAGCCGGGGCCGGATCGGTAGTGCTTGCCGAAGCCCTTGTGGGCCAGCCGGCGGCCCAGCGCTTCGATCGCCGGATGGGTGCTGCCCGGCCGGAACGCGGCCCCGCCGGGATACGCCGGGGCCGGCTTCACCGGCCTGGTGCTCGGTGCCGGCGTCGACGGAGTGGGCGGGGTCGACGGGGTCGGTGTCACGGCAGGCGGCGGCGGTGGCGTCGGCGGGGTGCCCGCGCCCACCGTCGGGCGGATGTCCTTGCCCGCGCCCGTGACCAGCAGCTTCCAGGTGTCCGGCCCCGGCACCCCGTCCGCATCGGCACCGGTCCACCCCTGCGCCTGCTGGAACGCCTGGGTGGCGAGCCGGTCCGCGTCGGACCAGCGGGTGGCGGGCCCCTTGGGATAGAAGCGGGTCGCGCCGCGGTCGATCAGCATCCGGCCGAGCCGCAGCACATGCTCGTTGTCCGCGCCCGGACCGAACTTCGCCGCGCCGGGGAACGCCGTCCCGCCGACCGGCGTGGCCGTCGGGCCTCCCGGGTTCGAGTCGTCCGGGAGGATCCCGCCCACTACCCCGTTGAAACGGTACGGGAGGTATTTGTCCGCGTTCTTCCAGTAGCCGTACGGCGTCGCCAGCTTCCGCGTCGCCGGGCGCGTCTGCTCATAGGCCACGTAGTGCGACTTGGTCTCGTCGACCCAGCCGCCGAAGATCACCACATGGGAGCCCTTGTTGGGATCCGCCGGGTTGTGGAACAGCAGCATGTCCCCCGGCAGCAGCTCATCCTTGGTGATCTTCGTGGCGAACTTGTCCAGGCTGCCGGTCCATTCATTCGTCCCCAGGTTCCAGACCATCGAGACATAGCCGGAGCAGTCCTGCCGGTAGCCGTCCGACCAGTACGTGGACATGCTGTACGGGACCTGCGCGTCCAGCCACAGCTTGGCCCGGTTGATGATCGACGCCCGGTTGATCCGCTTGATCGCCGGACGCTGGCCCGGCTTGGCCGGCGGACGCGCCGGGATGCCGCGCGGGCCGTGCAGCGGCCCCTGCGTGCCCTGGGGCGTGTCCGGCTCCTCGGCTCCGGAATCGTCAGTTCTGGGCTCCCCGGCCCGGCCCGCGCCCGTGCCCACCGCTCCCGCACCAGGCGGCGGATCCGCCGTCGCCGTGGTACCGCCACCGCCCAGCACCACCCCGGCTGCCGTCATCAGGACCAGCGCGCGCCGCGCACCGTGGGCCCCGGGGTGGCCGCCGTCCCGCAGCGGTATGGCCCGCGGACCGCCCATCGCGCGGCGCCGCTGGACGCACCCCCGGCATGCACAGTCGCCCGTGGGTTCGTATTCCTCGAAGACCGGCATCTGCATCTGCGTCGTCATGCGGTTCCGTCCACTCCTCACCCATACCTGGCGCAGCGTCAGATTCGACGCGACCAAGAGATATAGTGCACGGAAAGCCCCACGAATATGGGTTAATCGGACAAGCCGGGCGTGGCTGGTTCACGAGCATCACCCGAGGTGGGGTAGAGTTTTCCTTGTCAGCAGGCGCCGCTAGCTCAGTTGGTTAGAGCAGCTGACTCTTAATCAGCGGGTCCGGGGTTCGAGTCCCTGGCGGCGCACAGACGGAAAAGGCCCCTCGCAGCAGCGAGGGGCCTTTTCGTGTCCCAGCGCAGTCCTGCCGCAGTCCTGCCGCAGTCCCGCCGCAGGTCAGCGGCGGGGGGTCGCCGTCAGGTAGGCCGAGACCACCACGTTCGCCGTGTACTCCTTCGCCACCTTGTCGTACGTACCGCCGCAGGTCACCAGCCGCAGCTCGGCCCGCCCCGGCACCCGCGGCCCGTACGCCTTGTGCGCGTCGAAGGCGCGGCGCTCGTACACCCGCACCTCCTCGATGGTGAACTCCACGACCGAGGCGTCCGCCCGGGTCACCCGCACCTTGTCACCCGGCTGGGCCGTGCTGAGCCCGTAGAACACCGCCGGCTTCGACTCCGTGTCCACGTGCCCGACCAGCAGCGCCGTGCCCGCCTCGCCCGGTTTGGTGCCGCCCGACCACCAGCCGACCACGCCCGGCCGGCCGTACGGCGGCGGCTCGATCGCACCGTTGCGGTCCAGGCCCCGGGCAATCACCGGGGCCGAGATGCCCATGGACGGTACGTCGAGCCTGTGCGGCGGCCCGCCGGCCGGCAGCGGGCTGTGGGCAGCCGGGAGGCCACGGCCGAACAGGGCGCCGGCCTGGCCCGGGCGCTCGACGGGCTTGAACTCGGTGATCTCGCGGCCCCACAGCCACAGGCCCAGTACGAGCACGGTCCAGGCGGCGACGGTCAGCAGCCGGCCCCCGCCGGAGGACCGCGGCTCGGTGTCCGTCATCGCCGTCGGTCATTCGCCGCTGCGGCGGCGCCGCAGCTTCAGCGCCCGGCCCGCCACGGCGAGGCCGGCCGCGGCGGCGAGCACCCCGCCGATCACGGTGTGCGGCAGGCTCGGGCCCTCCCGCTCCGGCTCCTTCTTCGCGGTGGCCAGCTCGGCCGCCATACCGCCGCCGCCCGCGTGCACCGGCCAGCGCGGGGTGTGGTGGGCGTCCGGGCGGTGGTGGTCAGGGCGGTGGTGGTCGGGGCGCTGGTGGTCCGGGCGGTGGTGGTCCGGCTTGTGGGGGACGATCTGCAGTGAGCCGGTGGCCTTCTCGCCGCCGTCGCAGAACGCCCGTACGGTGTGCCAGCCGGGCCGCGCATGCGTGCTGACCATCGCCTCCCCGTACAGCGGGTTGCCCCGGCCGTCGCGGCCGGACAGATCCGCATCCGCGACGAAGACGGGGGACTTCGCCAGGCCGGTGGTGCCCTTGCACCCGGTGACGCGCAGCTCGATCTGTGCCCCCGGCTCGGCGGTGGACGGAGTGGCCCACACCGTGCCGCGCTGCCCCTCCTCGGCCGGGGCGGCGGGCGCGGGCGCGGGCGCAGCCACGGCCACGGCCGGGACGGCGCAGACGACGGAAGCGGCGGAGACGGCGGTCAGGGTGACGGCCACTCCGGTGGCACGGAGAGCGAGCAGAGCAGTGCGCATCGTGAACCTCCTCGTCAGGAGGTTCGCCTGCGCCGCGCCGCTCCGCATCCGGAGCGGCGCACTACTGGCCCGTACGGGTCAGACCGTCAGACGATCAGAGGATCGGCGATCAGACGAGATCGACCAGATCGGCGATGGAGTCGACCGTCTTGGTCGGGCGGTAGGGGAACTTCTCGGTGTCCGCGCGCGTGGTCAGGCCGGTCAGCACCAGGAAGGTCTGCATGCCCGCCTCCAGGCCGGCCAGTACGTCGGTGTCCATCCGGTCGCCGATCATCGCGCTGGTCTCGGAGTGCGCGCCGATGGCGTTGAGGCCCGTACGCATCATCAGCGGGTTCGGCTTGCCCGCGAAGTACGGCTGCTTGCCGGTGGCCTTGGTGATCAACGCGGCGACCGCGCCGGTGGCGGGCAGCGGGCCCTCGGTGGACGGGCCGGTCTCGTCCGGGTTGGTGCAGATGAAACGGGCGCCGGCGTTGATCAGGCGGACGGCCTTGGTCATCGCCTCGAAGCTGTAGGTGCGGGTCTCGCCGAGGACCACGTAGTCGGGTTCGTGGTCGGTGAGCACGTAGCCGATGTCGTGCAGGGCGGTGGTGAGCCCCGCCTCGCCGATGACGTACGCGGTGCCGCCCGGGCGCTGGTCGTCGAGGAACTTGGCGGTGGCCAGGGCGGAGGTCCAGATGTTCTCGACCGGAACGTCCAGGCCCATCCGCTGCAGCCGGGCCTGGAGGTCGCGCGGGGTGTAGATCGAGTTGTTGGTCAGCACCAGGAACGGCTTGCCGGACTCGCGCAGCCGCTTGATGAAGGCATCGGCGCCGGGGATCGGAGTGCCCTCGTGGATGAGGACCCCGTCCATGTCGGTGAGCCAGGATTCGATCGGCTTGCGCTCTGCCACTGACGTTTCTCCGCTCTGACCTGTGGTCTGTACCACCACCCTATCGGGAGCGGGCCGTGGCCGCCGAGGGCGTCCACGGCCCGGACACGCTAGCCGAGGGTCACGTTGTCGACGGCCCAGTACCAGTTGTTGTTGCCGGTGTAGCGGAAGCGGATCTGTACGTCGGTGGCGCCGGCCGGGACCTGGAGGGTGACGGCCTCGGACTTGGCGATCGCGTCGGCCGTGTGGTTCTTCACCACGGTTGCGGCGCCGCCGTTGTAGGAGACCAGGACCTGTGCGGTCTGGCCGGCCTCGTGGCGGTAGTGGGTCTGGTAGCGCAGCGTCGCCGTGGAACCCGTGCTGCCGCCGGTGACCGCCCACTTGGGGGTGATCAGGGTGGAGTCGAAGGTGCCGGTGTGGGACTTGTCGTCCCACTCGTCGGAGTCGGCGACGGCGAACACGTCACGGGAACGGACGTTCAGCTCACGCCACTGGTCGCGCTGCGCCTGGGTCCAGAACTCGTCGGTGGCGAAGGACCAGCCCGCCCACTCGGTGACCCCGCCGGCGCCCATCTTCGAGTTGTCGACCGACCAGCCGGCCGGCGGGGTACGGGTGAAGCCCTTGGTACCGGCCGGGATTCCGGTTTCGTCCACCCGGGCCTGGAGGCTCGGGCGCAGGGTGTCGAAGGGGTCGCTGTCCGGGGCGTTCAGCGGTACGCCGTCCAGCCCGGCGGTGGAGACGCCGACCTGCTGGAGCGCGATCGCGGCGACGTCGGTCAGGCGGACGTCCTCACGGACCGAACCGGCGGGGATGCCGGGGCCCTTGGCGAGGACGAAGGTGCCGCGTTCGGCGATGGAGGAGCCGCCGTGGCCGCCGCCGGAGGTGTGGCCGTGGTCGGTGGTGACCAGGATCTTCCAGTTCTCCTGCGGGTACGTCGGGCGCTGCTGGACGGCGGTGAGGAGCTGGCCGACGAGGGCGTCCACGCGGGCGATGGAGTCGAGGTACTGCTGGCTGGCGGCGCCGTTGGAGTGGCCGGCGGCGTCGACCTCCCCGAGGTAGACGAAGGCGGCGTCGGGGTTGGCGGTACGCAGCTCGGTGGCGGCGGCCGAGGCGATCTTCGGGTCCTCGTTGCGGTAGCCGTCGCGGTCGCCCTTGAGGGAGAGCCGCTTGTCGACCTTCGGGGAGAAGATCGGTCCGTTCTGGTCGGTGGAGGTGATCGGCTCCCAGTCGGCAGCCGCGTAGGTGTTGAGCGCCGGGTTGGCGTTCTCGATGCGGGTCAGGAAGTCCGGGAAGGCGGTGTAGTTCTTGCCGGTGAAGGAGTTGTCCCTCACCCCGTGCTTGTCGGGCCAGACGCCGGTGGCGATCGTGGACCAGCCGGGGCCGGAGGACGTGGCGCCCATGGGGTTGGCGTAGAGGGTGCTCTTGGCGGTGAGGCCCTGGGCCATCAGGCCGTTGAGGTGCGGGGCGTTCGCCACCTTGACGCGGTCGAGGACGACTCCGTCGAGGCCGATGACGAGCACCTTGTCGGTGCCGGCGGCCTCCTGGGCGGGGGCGGGAGCGGCGCCGGCGGGGGCGGCGGCGAGGGTGGCGGCGATGAGTGCGGCGGCGGCCGGGGCGGCGAGGGCCGCGGCACGGCGGGCACGGCGTCCGGGCAGGACAGGGGGCACGTACTCCTCCTGGGAGCAAGTGAGGAGATGGGGGTGGGGACGGAGCGGGCGGGGCTTTTTTGGGGGGTGCGGGGTGGGGCTTTGGGAGGTGCGGACGTGCCGCGGGTCCGGACCGAAGGTGCGGTCTTCGGTCCAGACCCGTTATGCAAGGCACACCCTGCCGGGCAGGGATGGCCAGTGGGTTACGAGTCAGCTGCCGGTGGCGGACTTCCACGCGTCGACGTACGCCGTCAGGTTCTTGTCGATGTCCGCCCAGTCCGGCTCGAAGATCTCGACTCCCGTCATGAGCTTGGTGAGTTCTACGGCATTGGCGTCGGTGGGCTTGACGTCGGAGCGGGCCGGGAAGCCGCCGCCGACCGCGCTGACCTGCTTCTGGGCCTCCTCGCTGAGCAGGTGGTCGAGGAGCTTCTTGCCGTTCTCGGTGTGCGGGGCGTTCGCGACCAGGCCGGCTGCGTACGGCAGGGCGAAGGTGGTGGGACGGCCGCCTTCCTTCGCCGGGAACCAGATGCCCAGGTTGGGCATGGACCTGGACTGGGCGAAGTTCATCTGGACGTCGCCGTTGGCGACCAGGATCTCGCCCTTGTCGGTCTTCGGTGCGAGCTTGCTGGTGGAGGAGGACGGGCCGACGTTGTTGGTCTGGAGCTTCTTCAGGTACTCCATCGCGGGCTCCTTGCCACCGAAGTCGTGCATCGACTTGATGACCACGGCCGTGCCGTCGCCGGCGACACCCGGGGTGGAGTACTGCAGCCTGCCCTTGAACTTCGGGTCCAGCAGCTGCTCCCAGGTCTTGGGGGCCTCCGGGAGCTCCTTCTTGTTGTAGATGAACGAGAAGTAGTTGTTCACCACCGAGGTCCAGCGGCCGTCGGCGGCCTTGTCGCGGCCGTTGACCTTGTCGGCGCCCTGCGGGACGTACGACTCCAGCAGGCCCTTGCCGTCGGCCTGCTGGATGAACGGCGGGAGGGTGATCAGGACGTCGGCCTGGGTGTTGGTCTTCTCGCGGACGGCGCGCTGCACCATCTCGCCGGAGCCGCCCTCGACGTACTTCACCTGGATGCCGGTCTTCTTGGTGAAGTCGGCGAAGACCTTGTCGTACCAGCCGTCGCCCTTCTCGCCCTTGAGGCCGTCGGCGCTGTAGACGGTGACGACCTTCTCGGTGCTGTCCTTGGAGTCGGCGGTGGAGGAGCCGCCGCAGGCGGTGAGGGCGGGGGCGAGGGCGAGGACGGTGGTGGCGGCGAGGACGGTGGCGGGGCGCAGGCGGGGGTTGCGGGACATGACGCTTCCTTACGGGGCAGGGGGAATCAGCGGTAGGAGGCTTTGGTGCGGATGCGGGAGACGGCCAGCAGGACCAGCAGGGTGGTGGCCATCAGGACCACGGCGATGGCGGAGCCGCTGAACAGCGAACCCCGGTCGGTGGCGGTGAACACGCGGACCGGCAGGGGCATCCAGTCCGGCGGGTAGAGCATCATCGTGGCGCTCAGCTCGCCCATGGAGAGGGCGAAGCAGAGCCCGGCCGCGGCGTTGAGGGAGGGCAGCAGGAGGGGCAGTTCGACCCGCCACAGGACGTACCAGGGGCGGGCGCCGAGGCTGGCCGCGGCCTGCGCGTAGGCGGGGTCGAGGCGGACGATCGCGGCCGACACCGACTGGTAGGCGAAGGCGGTGACCAGGATGGTGTGGGCCAGGATCACGATGCTGCTGGTGCCGTTGAGCAGCACCGGGGGCCGGCTGAACGCGACGAGCACGGCCAGGCCGACCACCACGGAGGGGACCGCCACCGGAAGCATGAACAGCGCGTCCAGGGTGCGCTTTCCGTGCTTCTTCAGCCGGGCGGCGGCGAGGGCCGCCCAGGTTCCGGTGGCGAGGGCCAGCAGGCTGGCGGTGACCGCGGTGACCAGGCTGGTGGTCAGGGCCTGGAGGGATTCGCCGCGGACGGCGGAGGCGTAGTGCTCGGCGGTCGGGCCGGAGGGGAACGCACCGGACCAGTTGGTGGCGAAGGAGGCGGCGAGGACCACCAGCAGCGGCAGGGCGAAGAGGGGGAGGAAGAGGAGGGCGAACAGGGCCCATGCGGCCCAGCGGCCCGCCTTGCTATGCACCAGCACGCTTGCTCACCACCCGGTAGAGGCCGAACAGGCCCACGGAGATCGCGATGTTGACGACGGCGACCACGCAGGCGGCCGGGTAGTCGGATTCGAGGATGGCCTTGCCGTAGACCAGCATCGGGAGGGTGGTGACGCCCTTGGCCCCGGTGAAGAGGACGATGCCGAACTCGTTGAGGCACATGACGAGGACGAGGCTGCCGCCGGCGGCGAGGGCAGGGAGCGACTCGGGGAGGATCACCCGGCGGATGATCCGCAGCGGCCTGGCACCGAGGCTGGAGGCCACCTCCAGCTGGGCGGTGTCGATCTGCGAGAACGCGGCGAGCAGCGGGCGCATCACGAAGGGGGTGAAGTAGGTGATCTCCGCGAGGAGTACGCCCCAGGGGGTGGTGAGGAAGTGGAAGGGGCCCTCGGCGGCGCCGGTGAGGTCGGTCCAGACGCCGTTGGCCATGCCGACGGTGCCGTAGATGAAGAGGAGGGCGAGGGTGATGAGGAAGGAGGGGAAGGAGAGGAAGACGTCGATGAAGCGGGCGACGGCTTTGGCGCCGGGGAACGGTACGAAGGCGATGACCAGGGCGAGGGCGAAGCCGAGGGCCAGGCAGCCGGCGGTGGCGCCGGCGGCCAGCCAGACGGTGGTGCCGAGCGCTTCGCGGAAGGCGGTGGAGCCGAAGACCTCGGCGTAGGCGGCGAAGGCGCCGCCCTCGTCGGGGGTGAGGGACTGCTGCACGACGAGCGCGAGCGGGTACAGGAACACCAGCCCGAGCAGGGCAACGGGCGGCACGGCCCACACGCTCCGCGGCACCCGCGGTCCCCGGCCGTACCCCTGGCCGGGGGCGGGGGCGGGCGCGGCGGTACCGGGGGCTCCGGCCGGCCCCCGGCCCGGCTCCGGGCTGGTGCCGGGACTGGGGGCCGGGGACCCGCCTGCATCCCGGCCCGCCGGCGCGGGGTCGCGCACCGGGGCGGGGCCCTGGGCCGGGGTCTCGGCGGGGGCCGGCGGGCGTGGGGCCGGCGCAGTGGGGGCCGGCGACGCGGTGGACTGGGGGCCGGGGCGGGTGTGGTCAGCCATCGGACACCCCAGCGGACAGCAGCACCGCGTCGCGGGGTTCGAAGTGGAGGGTGACGTCCTCGCCCAGCGCCGGGGTTTCGCGGAGCTCCGGCAGGTCCGCCTTCACGCGGTGCCCGTCGACGTCCACGTACAGGCGGTGCGTGGAGCCGCGCCACTGCACCTCGGTGATCCGGCCGCGCAGCGCGTTCGGCCCGTCGCCGAGGCCGAGCAGGTGCGGGCGTACGCACAGGGTCGCGGCGGCGCCCGGAGCGGCGCGCCCCCGGTCGAGGGTCAGCGGGCGGCCCGCGAACACCGCGCCGCCGTCCGTGACGGTGACCGGCAGCAGGTTCGCGTTGCCGACGAACGACGCGGTGAACTCGGTGCGCGGCGCCCGGTACAGCTCCTGCGGCGTACCGCAGTCCTGGAGGCGGGCCCGGTCCATCACCGCGATCCGGTCGGCCAGCGTGAGCGCCTCCACCTGGTCGTGGGTGACGTACAGGATGGACACATCGGGCAGTTCGCGGTGCAGGCGGGCGAGTTCCGCCAGCATCCCGGACCGCAGCTGCGCGTCCAGCGCGGACAGCGGCTCGTCGAGCAGCAGCACGCCCGGCCGGATGGCCAGCGCCCGCGCGATGGCGACCCGCTGCTGCTGCCCTCCGGACAGTTCCCGCGGGTAGCGGGTGGCGTACCCGGACATGCCCGTCAGTTCCAGCGCCTCGGCCACCCGGCCGGGGATCTCCGCCTTGGGCGTCTTCTGGGCGCGCAGCCCGAACGCGACGTTGTCCGCCACCCGCATGTGCGGGAACAGCGCGTACTGCTGGACGACCATGCCGATCCCGCGGCGGTGCGGCGGCAGCGCGGTGACGTCCCGGCCGCCGATCAGCACCCGCCCGGCGGCCGGCCGGACGAAGCCGGCCACCGCCCGCAGGGCCGTGGTCTTGCCGGAACCGGAGGGCCCGAGCAGCGCCATGACCTCGCCGGGTTCGACGGTCAGGTCGAGGCTGTCCAGGACGGTGGTGCCGCCGTAGGCCACGGACACCGCGTCGAACCGGATGCCGCTCACGACTGCTCCAGCAGGGCGGGCAGTTCGGCCACCGAGCCGAGCACATGGGTGGCGCCGTTGGCCAGCAGGGCGTCCCGCCCGTGGGCCCCGGTCAGCACCCCGGCGACCAGTCCGGCGCCGGCCCGGCTGCCGCTGAGCATGTCGTAGGCGGTGTCGCCGGCGACCACCAGCTGCCGTACGTCGTCCACCGCGCCGGTCCGCAGGAACGCGGCCAGCACCATGTCCGGGTAGGGCCGGCCACGGCCGCCCGCGTCGGCCGGACACAGGGTGAGTTCGACCAGGTCGCGCCAGCCGAGCGCGTCGAGGATGGCGTCCTGGGTGACCCGGGCGAAGCCGGTGGTCAGGACGACGGTCCGGCCGTCGGCGCGGAGCTGCTCGATGGCCTCGCGGGCACCGGGCAGCGGCTCGACGAGGCCGGCGTCGACGAGTTCCCCGTAGGCCTCCTCGAAGGCGGAGTTGGCCTGCCGGGCCAGCTCCTCCGTACCGAACAGGTGGCGGAAGACGGAGATCTTCGACTCGCCCATGGTGTCGCGTACGTACTGGAGCTTCGCGGCGTGGTCGGCGGAGCCGGGCTCGACCCCGAGGTGTCCGGCGGCCCGCTCGAAGGCGCGCTCGACCAGGCCGCCATCGGCGACGGTGGTACCGGCCATGTCGAGGACGACGAGGCGCTTCTGTTGCTGCTGCATCTGCTGCTTCATGTGGTCCATGTGGTTCACCAGCCCAGTTCGTTTGCGGTGGTTTCGGCGATGGCGGGCGAGCAGGTCATGCCGCGCCCACCGGGTCCGGTCACCAGCCACACCCCGTCCCGCACCTGCTGGCGGTGGACGACCCGGGTGGTGTCGGTGCACTGCGCGTACACACCCGCCCAGCGGCGCCGGATCTTCGGCAGGGGGCGGCCCAGGAAGGATTCGACGACCTGGGTGAGGTGCTCGTAGGGGTCCTCGACGGTGTCGAAGGCGAAGGGGTGCTCGTACTCGTGGGTGTCGCCGATGGTCAGACCGCCGTCGAGGCGCTGGACCATCAGCAGCTGCATCTTGTGGGCGGCGGCGGTCTCCGTCTGGAGCTGCTCGGCGTTGAGCGCGTCGAGGGCCGCGGACCGGTAGGCGGGGTAGTAGCGGAAGCTGTCGGCGTCGGCGACGGAGGTGGTCAGCGGCTCGCCGAGGGGTTCGGTCTGCATCATCTGCAGGCGGACCCGGCGGACCGGCAGGTCCGGGGCGAGTTCGCGGACGAGGCCGGTCAGCCACGCGCCGGTGGCCAGGATCACCGCGTCGCCCTCGTGGACCTCGCCGTGGTCGTCCCGGACGGCGCCGGGCCCGGCGAGGTCACGGACCTCGCGGCCGGGCCGGAAGGTGTAGCGGCCGGATTCCAGGAGAGCCCGGCGCAGGGCGAGTTGGGCGGTGCGCGGCTCGACGGCGGCGTCCCGCTCGCACCACAGGGCGGCCTCGAAGCTGCCGCGCAGGGCCGGGTTGAGGGCGCGTGCCTCGGCGGCCGTGAGCAGCTTGTAGCCGCGGGCGGCGGCATCCGGCCGCCGGGTGGCGGCCTCGGCCACGGCGTACTCGCGGGCGTTGCGGACGGGGGTCAGCGAGCCGATGGCCCGGAAGCCGAGCTCCGGGACCTGCGCCCCGATGGCCTCCCACAGCTCGCGGGCCCGCAGTGCGGTCTCCAACTCCGCTCCACCGGCGCGCCCGCTGACCCAAATCTGGCCGAAATTGCGCAGTGAGGCGCCGCGCGCCTCGGCCTCGCGCTCGATCTGTACGACCTCGTGGCCGCGCTGGACTGCTTGCCAGGCGTGCATGGTGCCGACCACGCCGCCTCCGACGACTATGACTCTCACGGCGACCACGGTGGTCGGGACCCATGGACCGGGAGGGTCGGGACGGCAACGCGACGGTGAACAGCCCCCGACTCTTGGACTAGACCCGTTATCGTTCTGTGATATGCGGGTGGGTGCAGTGATGGCGGGACCACGGGGAGCTGCCCGTGCGACCCGTGCTACCCGGACTTCAGATGCGTCGTGAAGCTGAACCGGTCGCCACGGTAGAGCGAACGCACCCGCTCCAGCGGACGCCCTTCCCCGTCCCGCGAGAACCGGTGGATGAGCAGCATCGGGAGGGCCGGCGGGGTGCCGATGAGCAGCGCCTCGCGGGGGGTGGCCAGGACGGTCTCCAGCTTTTCGTCGGCGTCCCCGAAGACGATCCCGAGCCGGTCGCGCAGATAGCCGTAGAGGGAGGAGTCCGGCTGGAATTCGCTGTCCAGGCGGGGCACCCGGGCCACACGGATGTACGTGCTCTCCAGCCCGACCCGCTCGTCGTCGGCGAGCAGGACCCGCTCCATGTGCCAGACCGGCTCGCCGGGCTCGGCGCCGATACCGGGGGCGAGGTCGGGCGGGCAGGGGAACTGCTCCAGACCGATCAGGTTGCGGCCGGGACGGCGGCCCTGGCGGCGCACCCCCTCGGTGTAGCTGGCGAGGGACAGCGGCTGCTCCAGCTTGGGCCCGGCCACGACGGTGCCGCGGCCGGAGCGGCGGAGCCGGCCTTCGAGGAGCAGCTCGCGCAGGGCCTGGCGGACGGTCTCCCGGGCCACCTCGTACCGCTCGGCCAGATCCCGCTCGGTGGGCAGCAGTCCGCCCTCGCCCAACTCCTCGATGAGATCGGCGATCCGGGCTTTGACGGCGTAGTACTTGGGGATGCGGCCGTGCTCGGGGATCCCGGAACGCACGGGCGATCCGGGGCGGTGGTCGGGGGCGCTGCCGGGGGCGCCGCTGCCGGGGGTGCTGCCGGGGCTGCTGTTGCCGGGGGTGCTGCCGGGGCGGGGGCCGGGGCTGCCCTCGAAGCGGGTGCCGGGAGCCTCCGCGGGGCTGCCCTCGGGGCTCATGGCGGGATGGTGCTGCTCGGTCGGTTCCACGCTCGGACTGTACGGGCGATCAACGCGCGCGCAGCCGCCGGGCCCCGAGCAGCAGACCTCCGCCCACGGCCAGCGCGCCGGCTGCCGCGCCGGCGTACGCCCACTCCTTCGCACCGGTCCGGGCCAGCGAGTCCGGCACCACCGCTGCCGGGGCGGCCGACTGCTCGGGGCCCTCGACGGAGAACCGGTAGCCGCCGGCCTCGCCGACCCACTCCCCGTCGTCCGCCGCACGCCGGACCAGCGCCGCGTCCGCGACCACCTCACCGGTCGGGGCGCCGGCGGCGAAGGACAGGCCGACCTTGACGGTGGCGGAGCCGCCCGGGGCCACCGCGAAGCCGGGGAAGGCGCTGCCGCCGTCGAAGACGGCGACGATCTCGTCGCGGTCGGTCCGCTCCAGGCTGACCGGGAAGGTGCCGGCGGGCGCCTGGAACTCCATCCGGAGGTGCTCGGGGCGGAGGGTGCGGGTCTTGTCGCTGAACACCACGACGGGGTGGATGGCGGTGCAGGGGGTGCGGGTGGTGTTGGTCAGGTCCAGATACCAGGTCTGTGCGTCCCCGCCGCTGCGGTAGACGGCGGGTCCGCCCCTGATCCGGGCGCCGATGGGGAACTCGGCACTCTTGCCGTCGCCGCAGACGGCCTTGGCCCGCGAAGGCAGCGCGGGCGCGGGCTTGGCGGCTCCGCCGCCGATGTCCCGGGGTCCGGCGGCGTGGGCGGCGTGGGCCGCGGCGGCGGCCGGCCCGGCCAAGGCGAGCAGGACGCCGGAGAGGGCAAGGGCTTTGCGCAGTCGCATGAAGGGCCTTCGCTACTCGCCGAACGAGGAAACGGTGAAGCGGTGAAGCGGTCTGGCGGTGAAGCGGTGTGGTGGTGGTCAGACCATCAGACCAGGTGACTATCACCCTGCCATGCCTGGCAGCCTCCCACGCGCGCGACCCGCTCCCCACCCGCCGCACCCGAAAACACCCTGTTTACCCCCGCATGGCCGACCCGCCCTGACACGGCCTGCCTGCCGGCCGCGTCAGGAGCGGCCGAACAGCGGGCCCAGGATCAGATCCGCCGCACCCTCCGCCACGCCGCCCCCGGCCAGCGACACCTCGACCCCGGCCGACCCGGGCACCCCGGCCGGGCCGAGCACGCCCGCTTGCGCCCGCGCCCGGGCCCGCAGGACCTCGGCCACCCCGGCCAGGAACACCTCCGGCGACTCCGTCACCACCCGCCCGCCCAACAGCACCCGCTCCACGTCCAGCAGGGCCACCAGGTTCGCCGCGGCCTCCCCCAGGATCCGGGCCGCCTCGGCCAGGTCCCCGCGGGCCACCGCCGCCAGGCACAGCGCCTCCACGCAGCCGCGCGCCCCGCACCGGCACGGCGGACCGTCCAGCTGCAGCACCTGGTGCCCGAACTCCCCCGCCCCGGAACGGCCCTCGCGCCCGCCCCGGTACACCCGGCCGTCCAGGCACAGTCCGGCTCCCAGACCGGTCCCGAGGTGCAGGTACGCGCCCGCGCCCGGGCCGGACCAGGCCGCCGCGGCGGCTCCCGCGTGGGTGTCCTTGTCGAGCTCCACCCGCACCCCGAGCCGCTCCTCCAGCACGTCCCGCAGCGGATAGCCCGCCCAGTCCGGGAATCCGGTCACCCGGCCGAGCACGCCGGCGCTCCGGTCGAGCGGGCCCGGTGCCGCCACCCCGACGCCGAGTACGGCCGTGAACGAGCCGTCTGCAGCCGTCCGTACCGCTCGTACGAGCTCCTCCACCACGTCCACCACGGCCGCCGGTCCCGCCGGTCCGGCCGCGAAGTTCAGCCCGGCCCGGGATTCCGCCACCACCCGTCCGGCCAGATCAACCCGGACCACCCGCACCTCGTCCCGGTCGAGGTGCACCCCGACCGCATGCCCGGCGCCCGGCACCAGCCGGAGCAGGGTGCGCGGCTTGCCGCCGGTGGACGCGCCGCGCCCGGCCTCGGCGACCAGGCCCTCCGCCCGCAGCCGTGCCGTGATCTTACTGACGGCCTGCGGGGTGAGCCCCGTACGCTCGGCCAGCTCGCCACGCCCCAGCCCCTCCGCCCCGGCCCCCCGCAGCAGGTCCAGCACCAGCGCCGCATTGTGGCCGCGCAGGCCCGGCAGATTGACCCCAGCAGTCCCGTTAGCCCGTTTCACCTGCCCATTCTCTCCCCTCCTTGCACTTTGGCAACACTGTTGCCAAAGTGGCGCCATGAGTACCAGCACCAGCAGCGCCGCCGCCCCCGCCCCCCTCGGCTCCGGTTCCGGTTCCGGCTCCGGCTCCTCCGGCTCCCGCCCGCCGCTCCGCGTCGGCCTCGTCGGCTACGGCCTCGCCGGCTCCGTCTTCCACGCCCCCCTGGTGGCCGCGACGGAGGGACTGGTCCTCGACACGATCGTCACCGCCAACCCGGAGCGCCGGGACCTGGCCCGGGCCGAGTTCCCGGAGGTGCGGTTCGCCGACTCCCCCGAGGAGCTGTGGAAGCGGACCCCCGCCCTCGACCTCATCGTGATCGCCTCCCCCAACAAGACCCATGTGCCGCTCGCCACCGCCGCCCTGAAGGCCGGCATTCCGGTGGTCGTGGACAAGCCGCTCGCCGCGACGGCCGCCGAGGCCCACGCCCTGGCCGCGCTCGCCGACCGGACCGGCACCTTCCTGTCCGTCTTCCAGAACCGCCGCTGGGACAACGACTTCCTCACCCTGCGCCGGATCATCGCGAGCGGCGAGCTCGGCACGGTCCAGCGGTTCGAGTCCCGGTTCGAGCGGTGGCGGCCCCAGCTCAAGGGCGGCTGGCGCGAGTCCGGGGCACCCGAGGAGGTCGGCGGCCTGCTGTACGACCTGGGCAGCCACCTGGTGGACCAGGCTCTGGTGCTGTTCGGGCCGGCCGTACGGGTCTACGCCGAGACCGACGTACGCCGCCCGGGCGCCCAGACGGACGACGACACCTTCATCGCCGTCACCCACGCGAACGGGGTCCGCTCCCACCTCTACATGAGCGCGACCACCGCCCAGCTGGGCCCGCGCTTCCGGGTACTGGGCTCCTCGGCGGGCTTCGTGAAGTACGGCCTGGACCCGCAGGAGGCCGCGCTGCGCGAGGGCCGCCGACCCGGGCAGCCGGACCAGCCGTGGGGCGAGGAGCCGGAGCACTGCCGGGGGACGGTCGGCTCGGGCGAGTCCCCGCTGACCGGCGGCGGCCGGCCGGAGCCGACGGTGCCGGGCGATTACCCGGCGTACTACGCGGCGGTGGCGGCGGCGCTCCGCGAGGGCGGCCCGGCGCCGGTCACCGCACAGGAGGCGGCGCAGGCGCTGGCCGTCCTGGAGGCGGCCCGCCGCTCCTCCCACGAGGGCACCACGATCACCCTCTGACCGCGGGGCGGCGGGCGCCACCCGAAGGCGGCGCCTGCCGGCCGGGGCTCGGTGCGCACTCAGCGCACCGAGCCCATGAAGCGAAGCTGTCGCGCTAGGCGCTCTTGAACTCCTGGCGCTGGCGGCCCAGCCCGGAGATCTCCAGCTCGACCACATCGCCGGCCCGCAGGAACGGCTTCGGCTCCGGCTGGCCCGCGGCCACTCCGGCCGGGGTGCCGGTGACGATCACATCGCCGGGGTACAGGGTCATGAAGTGGCTCAGGTACCGGACGACCTCGCCGACCGGGAAGATCTGGTCGGAGGTCGAGCCGTTCTGCTTCAGCTCGCCGTTCACCCACAGCTTCACGTCCAGCACCTGCGGGTCCGGCACTTCGTCGGCGGTGACCAGCCAGGGGCCGAGCGGGGTGAAGGTCTCGCAGTTCTTGCCCTTGTCCCAGGTGCCGCCGCGCTCGTTCTGGAACGCGCGCTCGGTGACGTCGTCCGCGAGGACGTACCCGCCCACATGGGCGAGGCCCTCCTCGGCCGAGGACAGGTAGCGGGCGGTGGCGCCGATGACGACGCCGAGCTCGGCCTCCCAGTCGGTCTTCACGCTGCCGCGCGGAATCAGCACGGTGTCGTCCGGGCCGACGACCGTGTCCGGAGCCTTCATGAACACGATGGGCTCGGCCGGCGCCTGGGCGCCGACCTCGGCGGCGTGGCAGTGGTAGTTCAGCCCGATGCCCACGATCTTGCCGATCCGGCCCACCGGCGCACCGATGCGCAGGCCCTCCGCGCCGAGTACGGGAAGCTCACCGGAGGCCGCCGCGTCCCGGACGCGGGACAGCACGGATTCGTCGGCGAGCAGGGCGCCGTCCACATCCGTGACAAGGCCGGACAGGTCCCGCAGGGTCCCGTCCTGGTCGAGCAGCGCGGGGCGTTCGGCCCCCACCGGACCGACACGCAGCAGCTTCATGGTCATTCTCCCGTGGTCGAGGGTGGTCGACCCATGGGCATGCCCCGGGCCGGACGATGGGTTGCGGCCATCGGAGGATTGGTTGATCCTCCAAGAAGCCGGTCCAATCCGCAAGACCCTGTTCACGGACTGGACCGCACACCCTTCCGCCCGGCTACTTCGCCCCGATGCGCCCCTTATCCGCCTTACGTTCCATACGGTCCCAGCGGTGCTGGAGCCAGGCCCGCTCGCCGGCCGTCCACGCCGTGGTGGTCAGCAGGTAGAGGCCGGCGGCCAGCGGCACGACGGCAGCGGTGATCAGCGTCCCGAACGCCATCAGCGGCATCACCTTGAGCATCCGCCCCATCAGCGCCGCCCCCGGATCCGACTCGCCCCCGGCCGCGGCGGCCAGGCCGGCCGGGCCGTCGCCCGCGGCCATGGCCCGCCGCGCCCGCAGTACCGTCCAGGCGGCCACCGCAGCGATCGCCGCGAACAGCCCGAGGAACACCAGCCCCTGCGCTCCGAACACCCCGCCCTCGGCCAGGGCATCGGTCCAGTGCCCGCCGAGCGGCGCTCCGAGCAGCCCCTCGGCCAGCAGCGCGTTGGTCTCGCCGCCGAGGCTGCCCGCCGAGAACACCCGGTACATGACGAAGAACACCGGCAGCTGCACCAGCATCGGCAGGCAGCCGGCCAGCGGGGAGGTGCCGGCCTGGGTGTGCAGCTCCAGGACGGCCTTCTGCAGCCGGTCCGCATTCCTGGGGCCGGGGTGGCGGCGCTTCAGCTCGGCGAGCCGGGGCGCCAGCGCCGCCCGGGCCCGCTCACCGCGGAAGGCGGCCCGGGTGAGCGGGTGCAGGGCGACCCGTACGAGCACGGTGAACAGCACGATCGCCGCAGCCGTCGCGGAACCCGCGAACAGCGGGTCCAGCAGGTCGGCGAGTTGATCGACAAAAGCAGCGAAGACAGCAGAAACGGACACGTGGAACCCTCCGAGGGGTCTCGTCCTGCCATCGCGCGAGCATGCGCGCGAAGGCACCGAAAGATGGAATTTCGGTATGACGAGCCACGAGGGGCGCGCGGAACAACGAGGTGCGGTGGTGCGGAGCGAACCCCTACGCGGCCGTCGGAGACGGACGGCCGGGAGCCCTGGGCCGCGACCGGCCCGAGGCATCGGGATCACGCTGCGGCAGGAACGCCGTACGCTGCTCGCGATCACGGATCGCGGTGCGTATTCGGGTGGGCGGTACGGGCGAGGCGCTGCGCGCCACCAGGGCGGCACAGCCCAGAACGGCTGCGCTCACGGCGGCAGTGGCCGCAAAGGTCACGGCGGAGGCGAGACCGCCCTCACCGAGGACGGCGGCGGCCACTCCGGCCAGCCCCCACACGAGGAGCACGGCCACCGGCCCGACCCGCGCCGCCAAGGCACGCATCCACTCGCGCATCCGCCCCCCCTCTCCCCTCGGACCACACCATCGTTCGACTCTTCGACCGTGCCTTCGATACTAGCCCGCACCACCGACAACGAACCGAACAACAGACACGGACAACAGGGGGTCATCTCCGCTCACTCGACCGGAGCGTCCCCCACACCACCAGACGGTACTTGGAGCTGTACTCGGGCGTGCAGGTGGTCAGGGTGATGTACGCGCCCGGCTCGCTGTACCCGTACTCGGGCCGGACCACGCTCCGCGGCACCTTCGCGATCACTCCGGTGTCCCGCTCCGAGGTCTCGGCGAGCGTCTTCCCCACCACGTACACGTACCGCTTCCCCTTCACATCGACGATCAACTCGTCGCCGGCCCGCAGCCGGTTGATGTAGCGGAAGGGTTCGCCATGGGTGTTGCGGTGCCCGGCCAGCGCGAAGTTCCCCTGCGCCCCTGGCTGTCCCGTTTCCGGGTAGTGCCCGACGTACCCCTTGTCGAGCACCCCGCGCCTGCTCACCCCCTGCGCGACGGGCACCACCACCCCCAGCCGCGGGATGCGCAGTACGGCGTACGCCCGCTCCGGCCCGGCCGACGGCCGAGGCCGGGCTGCCCCACCGCCCGACGGAACCGGGATCACCGGCGCACCGGACGGAACCACCCCGTCCACGGGCGCCCCACCGCCCTCCCCACCGTCACCAGGGGCCGGAGGGCCAGTCCCCGTCCCCTCCACGTCAGCGTCGCCGGCACCGGACGGCTCACCCTCGCCCCGGTCCCACTGCTCCTCCAGCACCGCCACCTGCTCCCGGGCCCCGGCGACCGCCTGCCGATTGGTCCACCACACCTGATGTACCACCAGCAACATCACGATCACCCCCACGGTGACCGTCAACTCGGCCGCACCCCACAGTCCCCGGGCCAGCAGCCCGCGCCGCCGCCCCTGAACCACCACCGGTATGCGATCCCTCACGGCCGGCACCCTAGGTCCTCCCCCGTCAACTGACCAGCAGCAGTACCGTGTGAACCATGCGCCCCGACACGCCTGCCGAGCACATCGCCGAAGCCGAGCGCCTGATCCGCACGGCGACCCGCTACCCCGAGGACCAGGAGCCGCTGCTCCTGCAGGCCGCCGCCCACCTCGAACTGGCCGACGCACGCGACCGGGCCAGCAGCCTGTACGACCAACTCCTCTCCTCCTCGCCCGCCAACCCCCACCTGATCAAGGCCCTCCAGGCCGCGAACCTGTGGGAGTACGGCCACGAGGCCGAGGCCCGCGCCCTGATCTCCGGCATCCGGTCGGCCACGCCCGCCGACCCCGCCCCGTGGGAGGTGATCGCCGAAACCCTCGAGGCCCACGACGAGTTGACCGCCTCCGAGGAGTGCTTCACCGAGGCGGCCACGCTGCTGATCTCGGAGGACACCCCGCTCACCCCGGCGACCACCGCGCTCCTCACCGGCCGGCACCGGGTCCGCCGGCTCCTCGGGCTCCCGCACGACGACTGGGACATGGTCGCTGACACCCGCCACACCGGACCCGTCCCGCTGGACGAGCTCCACGACCCCAAGCGCATCTGGGCCCTCGGCTCCGACGACCCGGCCGAGCTCCGCGCCGAGATCGCCCGCCTCCGCGCCGAACTCGGCGACCGCCGGGCGGCCCTCTCCCGTCCGTTCCCGGTGGCGATCCTCCACTGGCCCGCCGCCGAGCTCGCCGAACTCCTCACCGCCTACCCGACCCTGTCCGCGGAATACCCGTCCCACGCGGTCCACCTGGCCGGCATCGAGTCCTCCCTCCGCGCCCTCGCCGCCTCGGGCACCCACAACCTGGGCATCGTCACCGCCAGCGTCCCCTCGTACGAGGCCTTCGCCGCCTCGGAGAAGACCTCCCCGGCCTCCCCCTCCCTCCTCGCGGAATACGCCACCACCCTCGCAGCCCGCGGCAAAGCCACCCCCTGGCCCCCCTCCCCCACAGCCCCCTGCTGGTGCACCTCGGGCAAGCGCTACGCGGAGTGCCACGGGAACGCTCCGGGAGGCAACGTCCGGTGAGCGGGGGCCGTCTCGTCCTCCAGGAACCGGGGGAAATATGCACGAACACCGACCTCGGCACCCACCTCCTGTCCTGTCCGGAGGACGATGCTGAGCTGCAGGCCGTTCTGGGCTGGCTGCGGCTCCGGGATGTCTCCGGGCTCTACACAAGGGCGATCGCCAACTCTGTCGACTACGTCCTCGACGGAGCCAGGACGGGCCGGTACGACCTGCTGTCTCCGGACGTCCACCCCGGCGAGCGTGCATCCGTAGGAGCGAAGCTGGAGTACGAAGTGCTCCGCTCGCTCGGGCTGCCCAAAACGCGGCCTCTGGACACGGTGATCACTGCGGTGCCCGTGGATATCAAGGCGACGGTCGGGGCGAACTGGGCGATACCTGCCGAGGCGCACTGCCAGTTGTGCATCTGCACCCAGATCGAGCTCGGGCGAAGCCGCCACCGCTCATGGCTGGTCCGTGCACACCGGTCGTGGCTCTATCGTGGCAAGGGGAACAGAGACGGCAAGCGGGGCCTCGCGGCTCACGCACGTGAGCACTGGAGCGTTCCCCTCTATGAATGGACTCCGCTGCCGGTAAATCCCCTGACCCGGCTCACCCCAGAACAGGCAAGCCGGGTACTGGCCAAGAGACCGGGGCAGGAGCAGCGCTTCACCATGATGTTCCAGTATCTGGCGGGGCACGTGATCCCACGGAGCGTGATCGCGACCGTGGGGGCCGGGCATCATGATCCGGTACGCCGGGCACGGAACATCAGAAAGAAGCTGGCGCAGGATGGTCTCGTCCTGCTCTGCGGCAAGTTCCCGGAGCAGCGCGATCTCGCCGCGGCGCAGAAGATCACGCTGGGGCCCGAGGACTGGGTCGCTTTGCGTATGGATGGAGAACCGCCCCATGCCGGATGAGACGCCTTGGCAGCCGCCTGAGGGTTCCTGGGCTTCCTCCGCGGCCCGCAGGCGCAATATGCAGGCAATCCGGAGCCGTGACACCAAACCCGAGCGTGTCATCCGGCGACTCGTCCATGCGAGGGGGCTCCGCTACCGGATTGCTGCGAGGCCTCTGCCTGACCTTCGCCGGACCGCCGACATGGTGTTCCGTCCGGCGAAGGTGGCCGTCTTCATCGACGGGTGCTACTGGCACGGCTGCCCTGAGCACTACGTGTCACCGAAGACCAACCCGGGCTACTGGTCGGAAAAGGTGGCCAGGAACATGGCCCGTGACCGCGACACGGACCAGCGGCTTGAGGAAGCCGGCTGGCTCGTGCTCCGGTTCTGGGAGCACGAGGCGTCCGATGTATGCGCAGCAACGATTGCCGCTGCTGTGTCGCAGCGGCGCAGTCAGGACCCTGCCACCCGCCCGTAGGCCCGCTACGCGGCGTCGCCCTCGGGCTGCTCAGCGGCGCGGAGAATCCGGGCAATCGCGTCGCCGACGGCCTTTGCGACCGGCGGCGGGAAGGCATTCCCCACCTGGCGGTACTGGGCCGTCTTGCCGCCGTCGAACTCCCATTCCGCGGGAAAGCCCTGGATGATCGCTGCCTGCGTAACGGTCAGCATCGGGCCATCCGGGCGGAAGAGGTCACGGTCATGGCTCTTCTTCTTCTCGCCCTCTTCGTAGGAGTTGGCGACCCCGAGAGCATCCACGCCCAGGCCTCGCCATGCCGCCTTGGCCCGGCTCGGGCCGAGGTCTGCTCCGCCGTGCTTCTTGGATCCGCCGACGAGGGTGGGGGCGATGCCAGCGCTCTTGCCGCGCCATCGCTCAAGCGCCGCTTCGGCCCTGAGCTTGGTCTCGCCGCCCTGATCCAGGAACGGCTGATACCGGGCAGTCATCGTCGTATTGAGGGCGTCCCGGACGGTCCGGATCTTTCTCTGAGGCTCCGGCCACTGGAACTCCTGGTCTCCCAGGACTTCCTTCTTGATTGCTACCAGGATGGCCCGGGGCCGCAGCTGAGGAACCCCGAAGTCGCTGGCTTCAAGAACTTCCCAGCCGCAGACCTTGTATCCCGCCCCTTTATAGTCCTTTTCAGTTCCGTCTACTGGATCCTTGGCCCGCCCGCCTTCCAGGCGGGCAACAACCCAGTCGCGGTACTCCTGAAATTTGTCGTCCTTAAGCCCTCGGACATTCTCAATCATGACCGCTTTGGGCTCGATGGCATCGACAAGGTCAAGCATCGTCGGAAAGAGATCGCGCTCATCGTCCTTGCCCAGCTGCTTGCCAGCGTGAGAAAACGGCGGGCAGGGCACGCCACCCGCGAGCAGGTCAAGCTTTCCTGCCTGAAGCGGTCCCCCCAGATGATCGATCGCCTTCTTGAGCGACGTCTCCGGGATGAACTGCTTCACATCGTCGTGAATGATGTCGCAGTATTTCTGCTCGAATCCCCAGCCAGCCCGGCGGTCGATGTTGTGCTGCAGCGTGCGTGCAGCATGCTTGTCGATTTCGACGAGCGCGAGGTGCCTGAAGCCAGCCTGGTGGAGGCCGATGGCCTGCCCCCCGGCTCCCGCGCAAATCTCAATCGAGGTCAGCGTGTGATCGCTGGCTCCCATCGAGTCCTCCTGGTGTGGCAGATGCAGACAGGCCAGTGTCGCATCTGCCAGTGACATCCGGTGGCACTCGCTGCCTGGCCAGCCTCACACCTCGGCACCAGCCTCAGAGACACCCCTTCGCCTCACGCAGCTTTCGCCGCGCCCAGGTGCGCCAGGAGAGCACGCACATCAGCGTCGTCCATCCCTGCCGCCATCGGCTGTTCCTCCTGCAGATCGCCCAGTTGCCGCACCGAGGGGTCGTCCAGGATGCTGCCCATGAACTCAAGCTTTTCGGCCAGCCGGAGCGTGACGATGTCGTCGATCGTGTCGGATGCGGCAAGGACAGTGACGCGGGTCTCAGTGTCCGGCGGCAGCCCGAGACGGTGGATCCGGTCCAGGCTCTGGAGGAAGCGTCCCGCCATGAAGTCCCGGTCCACATAGACCGCGTCATGACACTCGCGGTGGAGACTGATGCCCTCACCCAGGGTGGCGGGGTTGGAGATCAGTACGTGACAGTCCGGGTCCTGCCTGAAGCGGCGCAGCTGCTCCTCCCGGTCCGGCGTACCGCCGTGCACGACTGCGGGCTGGTACGGCCCGAGCATCCGCTCCATGGTCGTAATGCTGCGGACGAAAGTCGACCACACCAGGGTCTTCCGGCCCATCGCGGCATTCTGCGAGACGATCTTCTCTACCTCGCGGTATTTCGGCGGAACCTCGTGCTGCGGGAGACTCTGGAGCAGCGCGAACAACGATTCACCCTCGGGAATGTCCAGCGGCGGCACCTGGAAGCTGAGCGGCTCGTACCGGCTGCTTCCCTCGACGAGCAAAGCAGGGCTCGTCGCAGCCATCAGCAGTCGGAGCATTGCCTTTCCCAGGCTGTCGAAGTCATCCCGCGAGAGCTCCGCACGCGCCGTGAACCGGCCGACGAGGGCGTCATAGATTTCCCGGTGCAGCCCCTCCATCGGGACCGGTCTGATCACCGGCTGGAAAGGCGGCAGCCCCAGCTCACTCTTTGTCGTGCGGGTGAAGAGCGGTTTCAGCACGGAGCTGGCATAGGCAAGATCACCACCAGCCACAGCCTGGGTGACCACCCGGCGGCCGTGCCCGGGCCATACGAAGGACAGCAGGTTCTCCAGATCGCGCGCGCCGTTCGGGGCCGGCGTGCCAGTCAGGATCAGACGGCGTCGGCTGAGGGGCCCCAGCGCCATGCAGGCACTGCCATACGTTCCCTCTGCTCCGAGCTTCATACGGTGCGCCTCGTCGAGGATCACCATGGAGGGGGCCGCGCGCAGCCATCCAGCGAGTCCCGTGAGGGACCGGTCCAGCCGCTCGTAGTTGACGATCAGGATTTCGGCGTGCGGATCGGGGGACCTGCCCATGATCCTGGCCGTCGGCGCCTCGTGGAAGCATTCGCCGCTCTCGCCCACCCACGACTCGTAGGCAGACTTGGGGCTGACGACGAGCAGCCGCCGCGCCTCCCCGCGTTCCTTCATCGCGGCGTAGACCGCGAGTCCCACACGCGTCTTTCCCGCACCGGGAACACTGAAGTTCGCCCCGTGCTTCATGGACAGCAAACGTGCGATGTCCCGTCGCTGGAAGTTCGTGAGATCCGCGCGCCAGCCACTGCCCAGTGCCGAGGGCACGGCATCTTCGTCCAGCCCCGCGACGTCTTGTGGCCCCTGCTCCAGATGCTCTGCCGCCCGGTCCGCGTCATCCAGGACGTCATTGACCAGGGTGAGGAGCTCCTCGTCCCACTCGACCGGCTCGCCCTCCGGCCAGTCCAGCAGCACGTTGAGACCGGAGAGGAAGTCATCGAGCGGCACTTCCGCCATCAGCGGGCCGCGCTGCCCGCCTACGGGGAAGCTGGCCACCAGATGGTTCAACTCAGCCTTGAACGGCTCGGCCGCCCGCAGCACGGCATTCGTCCGGGAGACGTCGAACCCGAGCCATAGGGACGGTTGCACCACCCCGGTCATTCGCCCTCCCTGCGCATGGCGTCCAGCAGCCACGCCACGCCGTCGCCCGGCTCCTCGATACGGGCGGCCTCACGTGCCAGCTTCAGAAGGCTCGACCTGAGCGCCAGCACTGCTTCGTCAAGGCTTTCGTCGTCCTGGCTTCGGGAGGCCCGGGCGAGCGCCATGTCCGTTGTGCACTGGTCGATGGACTGGATCGCGTCATAGAGGCGGTCCGGCGCGGCTTGCTTCCGCTTGCGTACCCGGGCGTCCTTGCCGGCCGGAACGAGAGCCTCCTCAACTGCTTCCTTGGCCTGCTTCCATACGGATGCGGCCTGCTGGGCTTCCTCAGCGGAGACAGTCTCCGGAGCCCGTTCCACCGCCTTCGCCCGCAGCAGCACGTTGGTAAGCGCCTTGGCCGCCACCACCTGGGGACTGTCACCGCGCACGGCCCGGTTCAGGCCAGGGATCATCCGGCCGGCCGACTCGGCTGGGGCCTGCTTGAGCTGTTCCGGGAGGTGACGCTGCAGGTAACGGGTCCGGAAGTCCTCATCAGCGAGACGGACGTCCGTCTTGGAGAACTCCAGCACGATCAAGGCCAGTTTGTTCTCCTTCAGCAGATCTGCCTGGCCGGGATTCCGCTTGGACGCCTTGGCGAAGGCCCGGTGGAGCTCCCGGAGCTTCTCCTGGGCGTCTTCGAAATCCATCAGTTTGAGCTGGGCCGGCCCCGCCTTGGACCGGGTGACCAGATCCTTGAGGCAGGACAGCACCCACAGATCCTCATCGGCTGTAGCCGTCCGGATCCGGAAGTCCTTCGCGATGTCCGCGAGCGGCCTTCCCTGGTTGACCTGCTCCTCGATGGTCAGCAGCCGGTTGATGTAGGAGTACGGCCGACGGGTGTCGTGACGAAGCTGGAGTGAGAGCTCAACCGCGTTGATGTCGGCCCACGTGCATGTCGCCGGCAGCACGCCCACCCGGACACTGGTGACGCCGAGCTCACGGAGTGCCGCTACGCGGGTGTTTCCATTGACCAGAATGCCGTCACGGGTGATGAGTCCCGGCTCGTTCTGGCGATATTCCTTGAGGCTGTCCTTCAGGTCATCGAAGTCCCCGTCCCGCTTGGCCGGGTTCGAGGGCAGTGCCTGAAGGAGGTAGCGCAGGTAGTCCTGGCTGTCGGGAGTCCACGGGTCTTCAGCGAGCAGAAGGTCGCGGTCCGGATCGAAGCTGCGCTGCGCCCGGATCCGGTGCGTGGACGGGTTGTAGTAGACCTGGTCGATCGGCATGTCGATGACCTGGACGACCATCGGCTTGGTCCGCCACTCCACGGTCAGCGTCTCCTGCAGCCCGCCGCCGGCGCTGGCTTCCTTCAGCCGCTGCTCAACCAGTTCTTGGTTCTCGGTGGCACGGGGCGGCCGGCCGAAGTCCCTGCTCACAGTGGTCTCTCCTCTTACCAGCAAGTTGTCACGATGCGGGGTGGGGCCACAGTGCCGCAGCCCCACCAGGGCCTATTGTCAGACTTACGGCGTGCCGAGGGCCTCGCGGACCTCGTCCCTGGACGAGGCCGGCAGCGTGCGGTAGTCCGCCCAGAGACGCTCGACCATCCCGAACTCCCGCTCGTCAGCCTTGATCCAGCCGACGAGCATCCCCCGCTCCATCGCGCTGAGCTTGGCGATGCCGGCCAGCACTCCCGGCAGGTCGGCGGTCAGCCCCTTGCCTCCGACCCGGCACTTGTTGCACTCCGACACCGGCTCCACCGAGGTGCTCCCGTCCGGCTTCTTCACCGGGCGGCGCGCGATGTCGAGCTGAGCAGACTCGTAGGTGCCGTAGAAGACCGCGCCCGGGGTGATGCCGCAGGACCTGCAGTAGTTCCCGTCCTTCGACAGCAGTTCGCGCCGCTGCGTCTCGGTAAGCGACGTCGAAGGCAAGCTCCCCTTGCCCTCCTCCCAGACCGGCTCCCCCACTGCCACGAGGCGCTGCTCGTGCTGGCCGAGCGAAGCGTCCTCACGGTTGGTGTCGATGCGCCAGCCATGCTGACGCAGTTCGCGCACCCGGCGGTCGATCTGGCTCAGGCCGGGGAACGCGGTCCGTACATCCTCCTTGATGAAGATGCCTCCCTCGCCGACCTCAGTCACCAGCCACAAGGCCGCACGCTTCTTGGCCCCGAGCTTCGTATCCGTCCACGACGGCAGAGTCATTCGCAGATCTCCTCAATCCAGTTACCGGAACGCACGTGGCTGAAGCCCGAGGATCCCCCCGTCGCAAACCTCAGCAGACACAGGAACTGTGACCCATCGCCCGCACTGTTTCCAGCCGGTGTCCGAATTCACAGGCAGGTGAAAACCCCTCAGGCGTTCCTCAGGGGCTCCCTTTACGGCGATGCTTTATGGCGTGTGATCTTCGTAGCGAATGGAGCGGTGTTGCCTCAGGAACTGAAGACGTGGGAGAGCTTGTCTCCGGCTCAGCGCGCCCTCGCGACAGCCCTCCAGGAGACGCTCAAGCAAACCGACTGCTCCCAGACGCGGATAGCCGAGGCTGCCCGAATGCGGAAGGGCACGCTGTCCACCCATCTGACGGGCTCCCGCGTGCCCACAGCACCGCTGCTGAAGGACTTCTACCTGGCCGTCAAAGCAGAGACGGACGCCTCGGGCAAGCCCCTCCCGTACACAATCGACCAGCTGATGACCCTCAGGGACAAGGCAGATGTCCGGCACTGCCGCTGTTGCACCGAAGGGCGCGGCAGCAGTGCACATGTGAACGCAGAGGTCCAGCAGACTGACAGTCAGGCGCCGGCTTCGCCGCAGAGCGGTGCGGGACAGCGGCGGATGCATCGCGCCCGCCGGAAGAGGGCCATGGCGCGCCAGTCAGCGGCGGCCGTGGCCAGCCCGCCTGCGCCGGTCCCCTCCGTCGAGGGGGACCGGCGCCCCAAGACGGAACACGCGGCCGTGGCGGCATGGACGGAACTGGAGACCGTTACGCACCATCTGTCGGAGGGAAACACGCGTGACGCAGGGATCCTGCTGTGGCAGGCCGGCCGGTCATCGGCGGCTGAACACGTTCTGGAAGCCGTAGCTTCCTGCCGGCAAGCGGGACTCCACGAGGCGGCCGAAGCGGTGCTGATGAGCGTCAGTGAGCGCGTCGACCGCCAAGCCGTCCTGAACATCACTGCAGTCCTCCACGAGGCCGGCCGGTACGAGGACGTCAGGTACCTGCTGTCGGCCTCTGCTCAGTAACGAACGGCAGTTCCAGTTGGCTGTGGCCGCGGGCCGTGGCTGTGGGTGGGGTGGGGCGGGTGGAGGCCAGGGTGAGGAGGGTGCGGAGGGCTTCGGTGACCTGCTGCGGGGTGTCGCGGAGGATCGAGGGGGTGGTGGAGACCACCAGGATGCCGTGGGCTTCGAGGCGGAGGCGGCGGTGGAGGGTGGCGTGCCAGGAGTCGCGGGTGTAGTGGTACTCCGCCGAGTCGATCTCCAGGGCCACGCCCTCGTCCGGCCAGTACACGTCCGGGCTGGCCAGGAAAGTGCCGTCCGGGGTGTAGAGCCGGGCGTTCCACAGCGGGGCGGGGAGGGCCGTGGCCGCCAGGGTCTCGCGGGCCCGGGCTTCGGCCAGGGAGCGGGTGCCGGCCAGGAGTTCGGCGGCGGCCGTGCGTGCCGCGGGGCGGTTCAGGAGGCGGGCCGTGCGGAGTTCGGCGTGCAGGTCGGCCGGGTGGCACCAGCCCGACTGCACCACGCCCGCCAGCACCGAGCGCACCTGGTCCGGGTCCTCGGCCCGGGCGGCGAAGTCGGCCGCGGCGCGGAGCGGGCGGGCGCTCGGGATGCCGGAGACGGTGATCGTGGCCGGCCAGCGGCGGGTGGCAAGCGGGCGCACCCCGGCGGTGCGGGCCAGGCTGCGGGGTGCGCGGATCAGGACGTCGTGCGGGGCCCGCGGGGCGTCGCGTACGCCGAGCAGGGCGAGGGCGGCGCCGCCGGTGAGGGCCGCGGTGCCGCCGGACAGCGGGTCGGTGCCGGGCTGGGCGGCGTACAGGACGGCGGCCAGGGCGCGTTGACGCGGGTCGGGCGGGCCGGTCTGGAGGAGGTAGACCCGGGGCAGCAGGCGTTGCCAGGGCCCGGAAGCGCGCCGGGTGCGGCCCGAGATGGTGGCCGGCGGGATGCCCGCCCGCCGGAGCTGGTGGGCGGTGGCCAGGTTGAGTTGCCGGTGGGCGATGCGCGTGATCACGCGGGCTGTATGCCCGGGCGGCGGCGGCCGAAGCCTTGCCCTCAGGCCACGGCCGTACGGTGCGCCTCGGGAACCGAGGGGTGGTCCGGGGCGAGGAAGACCACCACGGCGTTCTCCGTGCCGGGCAGCGGCGGTACTTCGTACCAGCCCAGGCGGCGGTAGGTGGCCACCGTGTCCACCGCCGTACGGGCGGTGAGCAGCCAGGCCCGCCGGTCCGGCGCGTCGGCCGTGATCTCGGCGAGCAGGGCGCGGCCGGTGCCATGGCCGCGGGCGTAGGGGCGTACCGCGAGTTCGTCTATCTCCAGTGCACCGATGAGGAGTTCGCGGACCCGGTCCGGGCCCAGCTGGGCGGCGACCTGGGCGTAGCCGCGGACCTCCGGGAACGGGGCCTTGGTCAGCCAGGCGGTGGCGAAGCCGTCGATGCCGGCCTCGGACTGGGCGAGGGCGGCCCGGAAGCCGGCCCGGCGGGTGTCGGCCGTCAGTCGCGTCGCGAACTGACGAATGGTTTCTTCGTCTTCGTTCCACGGCGGGGCGGAGAACACCTCGGCGTAGGCGTCGAGCAGTTCGTCCGACAGGTCGAGGACGGTCGGTCCGTAGCAGATCACGGTTGGCCGCTCCTGGGATGTGTGGGGGGATTTACTCCCCTTTGGAGAGTAAATCTACGCCTGCGAGGTTCCACCGAGTCGCCCATCGACGGATCCGGCGAGTGTGCGACAAATCCGCCCGTGTCGGGTGGCCGCTCGCGGCCGTTGAGCGGATGTGGACAGATTCATCGGAGTGCTGGGTGCGTGCGCGCTCGCGTTCCTCTTTGTGTTCCTGCTCGTGCTGGGCTTCCTGGCACTGCTGCCCGCGCCCGTGCAAGCGGCCGTTCCGGATGCGGCGATCGGCGGGACGGTGCTGGTACTCGGTCTGCTGGGAGCCCGGTTGATCGCCCGGCGCTCGCGTTAGCCTCGGGGGTCGGAGCATGGACGGATTCGTGGAAGGGACAGACATCATGGCGCAGGTACCGACCTCGGCGGTGGCCGCGGCAGGACTGGTCGGCGGGTACGCCGTCGCCCGCTTCACCCGCAAGCGCCCGCTGGGCGGGGTGGTGCTGGGCGCGGCCGGGATCGCGGCCGGGAGGGTGTGGCACCGTCGGCTCGGCACCCCGGCCACGGCAGCCCTCTCCGCCCTGTACGTCGCGGCCTTCGCCGGATCCCACCCGCTGGCCAAGAAGGTCGGCGCCTGGCCGGCCGTCCTCGGGGTCACGGGCGTGGTGGCCACGGCGGCCTGGGTGGTCGCAGACCGCGGCGGCAGCGAGAGCTGCAAGGCCGGCAGCTAGTAGGCGAGACGGGGGCTGGGGGGCTGGGCGGGCGGAGGCTGGGCGGGCCGAGTGGCCGGCTTGGGCCGGCCCCGCCCGGCCCGCCCGGCCCGGCTCAGCCCCGCCTGCCCGGCACGGCCTGCCCGCCCGCACCGCCCCGCCCGGCCCGCCCGGCCCCGCCTGCCCGGCGCGGCCCAGCCCCCGCCCCGCGGGCCGGCTACGCGCCGAACGCCTGGGACACCGAGTAGATCAGCAGGCCCGCCAGGGCGCCGACCACCGTGCCGTTGATGCGGATGAACTGCAGGTCGCGGCCGATGTGGGCCTCGATCTTGCGGGAGGTGTGCTCGGCGTCCCAGCCCGCCACCGTGTCCGTGATCAGCGAGGTGATCTCGGCACGGTAGGTGGTGACCACATACACCACCGCGCCCTCGATCCAGCCCTCCACCTTCGACTGGAGCCGGCCGTCGGTGGCCAGCCGCGCCCCCAGCGACATCAGCGAGGAACGGACCCGCAGCCGCAGCTCGCTGCGCTCGTCCTCGGCCGCCGAGATGATCATCGAGCGGATCGCCGACCACGCGGAGGCGATGACGTCCTGGACCTCGCCCCGGGCCAGGATCTCGGACTTCAGCCGTTCCACCCGGGCCCGGGTGTCCGTGTCCGCCTGGAGGTCGGCCGCGAAGTCCGTCAGGAACCGGTCGACGGCCCCGCGCGCCGGGTGCTCGGGCATGTCCCGCATCTCGGTGACGAAGCGCAGCAGTTCCTTGTACACCCGGTCGCCGACCTTCCGGTCCACGAAGCGCGGGGTCCAGCCGGGGGCGCCGCCCTGGACCGCGTCCATCACCGAGTCCGCGTGGGTCACCAGCCAGTCGTGGGCCTTGACGCACACCAGGTCCACCACCCGCCGGTGGCCGCCGTCCGCGACCACCCGCTCCAGGGTCTTGCCGATGCCCGGCGCGATCTCGGCCGTCTCGGCCCGCCGCGTGATGGCCTCGCCGACCACCGCCTGGACGTCGGAGTCCCGCAGTACGGTGAGGGCGCCGCGCAGGGCCGTCGCCAGTTCGGCCGTGACCCGGTCGGCGTGCGCGGGTTCGGCCAGCCAGGCGCCGAGCCGGCCGCCGATACCGAGGGCGTGCAGGCGGGCGCGTACGACGTCGGAGGAGAGGAAGTTCTCGCCGACGAACTCCCCCAGCGAGACGCCGAGCTGGTCCTTCTTGGTGGGGATGATCGCGGTGTGCGGGATGGGGAGTCCCAGGGGGCGCCGGAACAGGGCCGTGACCGCGAACCAGTCGGCCAGCGCACCCACCATGCCGGCCTCGGCGGCGGCAGCGACATAGCCGGCCCAGCCGCCCGCGCCCCATGCGTGCTGGGCGACCTTGGCGAGTACGTAGATCACCGCGACCAGCAGCAGCAGGCCGGTCGCCGTGGTCTTCATCCGGCGGACGCCGCGCCTGCGCTCCTCGTCCGCCGCGCTGAAGAGGAAGGCTCCGGGCCCGCCGTACGGGCCGGCCGGGCCGCTTGGGCCGGCTGGGCCGCTTGGACCGGTTGGGCCCGGCCTGCCCGGCGTACCGGGCTCACCGGCCCCACCGGGCCCGCCCGGACCGCCGGAGCCGCCACGCCCGCCGGAGCCTCCGGGACCGCTCCCGCCCGGACCCCCGGGTCCGGCCGAACCGCCCGAGCTGCCGGGACCGCCCGGAGCGCCCGCCTGGCCGGTGCCGCTGTCCGCCTTCGCCGTGCGTTCCACGTACTCCTGCCTTCCCCCGGGTGCCGCCGCTTTTGTCTGCATAGCATCCGACTCCCGGGAGCCGCCAGGAGTTCCCGGCACGCCGGAACACACCCAACGCACGCCCGGCGCACGCCGCAGGCGCACGCAGCAGCCGCGCCCGCGCTCCGCCGGCTACAGCTCCTTGCGCGGCTCCCCGCGCCCCAGCCCCGGCACCTGCGGCTTCGGGGCCCGTACCTTCACCTCGACCGCGCCCCAGAAGGCAAGCCCGGTCACCACCACCCGCGGCGCCCCCGGCTCCGCCGGCCCCGGACCGTCCCCCTGGTCGAACGCGCCCATGAAGCCGAAGCCCCGGACGTCCACCGCCACGCCCGGCGGCACGATGATCTCGATCCCGCCCATGACCGCGACGCAGTTGATCACGACCTCGCGCTCCGCGAACCGGGCCTCGCGCAGGTCGAGCTCGGTCCGCCCCCAGAACGCCACCGCGCTGAACCGCGCGGGCACCGTCCAGTGCCCGATCCGCTGCACCCGGGACATGACCGCCACCGCCGCGGCCGAGGTGGCCTCCCCGCCGATCCGGGCCGGCCAGCTCGCCGCGGACCCGGTCAGGCCACCCCCGGCCGGAACCGCAACCGGAGCCGAAGCCGGAGCCGGAGCCGAAGCAGCGAGCGGGGCCACGGCCCCGGTGGCCGGCAGGTCCCGGGTCAGCGGTTCCAGTTCCGCGTACGTCCGGGACGCGTAGGCCGCCTCCAGCCGCTCCTCGAACTCCTCCAGGGTGAGCCGGCCCTCGGCGACCGCGTCCCGCAGCCGCTCGACCACCCGCTCCCGGTCCGCATCCGAAGCCCGCAGATCCGACGGCGGCAGCCTCTCATCGCTCATGGACGACAGCCTAGCCAGTCACACAATTCGCCCGCCGCCCAGTCGCCTACCGTCCCGCCGGCCCGCCCCTACCCCCGCCCCGCGTACATCCGCGCGATCACGTCCTCGATGTCCGGCTCCCGCACCGACAGATCGAGCAGCGGATACTCCGCCGCCACCGCCGCCACCAGCG
The DNA here is from genome assembly GCF_008642295.1 of Streptomyces venezuelae. Taxonomy (GTDB): domain Bacteria; phylum Actinomycetota; class Actinomycetes; order Streptomycetales; family Streptomycetaceae; genus Streptomyces; species Streptomyces venezuelae_C. Next base: position 2,770,897 of record NZ_CP029190.1, read on the forward strand.
GGGCCGCCGACTGCGCCGCCGGAAACGCCAGCCACTGCCGCGCCCCCTCCACCTTCACCGTCCGCGCCCCCTTCACCTCAATCGGCGGAAGCTCCCGTTCCAGGTCCACCACCAGGGTGCGCTCGCTCTCCCCCGCCGCCCCGGCCGTATGCAGCCCGCCGAGCGGCCCGTCGTACATCAGCCGCCCGTGGTCGATCACCATCACCCGCTCGCACAGCTGCTCGATGTCCTGGAGGTCATGCGTGGTGAGCAGCACCGTGGTGCCGAGCTCCGAGTTCAGCTGCCGCAGGAAGCCCCGTACCTTCGCCTTGCTCACCACATCGAGCCCGATCGTCGGCTCGTCCAGGTACAGCACGTCCGGATCGTGCAGCAGCGCCGCCGCGATGTCCCCGCGCATCCGCTGCCCCAGCGACAGCTGCCGTACCGGTACGTCGAGCAGCTCACCCAGGTCCAGTTGCTCCACGCACCGCTCCAGATTCACCCGGAACCGGGGCTCGGGAACCCGGTACATCCGCCGCACCAGCTGGTACGAGTCCCTGAGCGGCAGATCCCACCACAGGGTGGTCCGCTGCCCGAACACCACCCCGATCCGGCTCGCCAGCCGGGTCCGTTCGGCCGACGGATCGATCCCGGCGACCCGCAGCCGGCCGCCGCTCGGGGTCAGGATGCCGGTCAGCATCTTGATCGTCGTCGACTTCCCGGCTCCGTTCGGCCCGATATAGCCGACCACCTCCCCGGCCGCCACCTCGAAACTGATCCCGTCCACGGCTCGGACCTGGCGTTTCTCCCGCCGGAACAGGCCCGCCCGACGCCGCACGTCGAAGACCTTCTCCACCTCGCACAGCTCGATCAAGCCACCCATGACCGCCCTCTCAGCTCCCCTCAGCTCCCGGTACTGCGATACGAACGAAGACCGGCCCGCCACGCCAGCGAAGCCGGTACGAACACCAGGAAGGCCACCACCGGGCTCAGGTACGCCACCCAGCCGGGCAGCCCCAGCGGATCCGGCCGCCCCAGCACCTCCAGCGCCGGCAACCAGTTCACGAAGGCCAGCGGGACCACGAAGGTCACCCCGCGCAGCAGGTCCTTGGCGAAGATCGTCGGCGGGTACTGGAGCATGGTGCAGCCCCCGTACGTGAACGAGTTCTGCACCTCGGCCGCGTCCCCGGCGATGAACTGGAAGGCCGCCCCCGCCACCAGCACCGCCCCGAAGATCGCCGCCCCGGCCAGCACCATCACCGGCACCAGCACCACCCGCCCGACGGTCCAGTCCACGTCCAGCACCCAGACCGCCCAGCCCAGCACCGCCAGCCCCTGCCCGATCCGGCCGAGCCTGCGCAGTGCGAACCGGTCCGCCGCGACCTGCGCCAGCACCGGCACCGGGCGGACCAGCATCGTGTCCAGGGAACCGTCCCGGATCCGCTGCCCGATCCGTTCGGTGTTGCCGAGCAGCAGGTCGGCCAGGCCCAGCGAGGCCGAGCAGGACCCGTACAGCAGGGCGATCTCGGGCAGCGAGAACCCGCCCAGCGCGTCCACGTGCCGGAACATGATGTAGATCCCGACGAAGTCGAGGAGCGTGATCGCGGCGTTCCCGAAGGTCGACAGCAGGAACGAGGTCCGGTACGTCATCGTCGCCCGGATCCACATCGCCACGATCAGCCCGTAACCGCGCAGCCCTTCCACCGCCCGGCTGCGCCGCGGCACCTCCAGCGCCCACAGCGGGGCCGGCCCGGCCCCGACCGCCCCCGCGTCCGCCTCAGCCACCCTGGACCACCACCTTCCGCGTCGCCACCGACTGCACCAGCCGCCCGGCCCCCACCAGCACGACCGCCCAGCCGAGCTGGAAGCCCAGCGCCCCGGCCGCGCTCCCCGCCCCCGCATGCCTGCCCAGCAGCACGTCCAGGGGCACTTGCAGCATCGCCGCCCAGGGCAGCGCCCGGACCAGCTCCCCGAGCCCGCCCGGGAACACCGTCAGCGGCAGCACCATCCCCGAGAAGAAGATGCAGACGACCGTGGCCATCAGATTGACGCCCTGTCCGTCGAGCAGCCAGAACGCGGCCAGCCCCAGCAGGTAGCGCAGCGCGAAACTCACCACCAGCGCGAGCAGTACGGACACCAGGAACAGCAGCCACCGCATCGGATCGACGGGCAGCGCCAGCCGGAACGCCAGTGCCCCGACGGCCAGCGGCACCACCCCGCGGCCCAGCAACTGGAAGGCCGCCCGGCCGAGATCGGCGGCCAGCCACCACATCTGGAGGTCCGCGGGCCGGTACAGGTCGACCGCGATGTCCCCGGTGCGGATGCGCTCCTGGACCTCCTCCTGGAAGCCGCCGCCGATGAGCGCAGCGGCGGCGAGCAGCGACTGGCTCACCCAGACGAAGGTGAGCGCCTCCGCCTGGTCGTAGCCGCCGAGGCCGGGGCGCTCGGACCAGAGCGCGATGTAGGTGTACGCGACGATGAAACCGAAGACGGTGTTGGTGAACACCCCCGCCACGGTCGCGGTCCCGTACGTGGCGAAGCGGCGGAACCCCCCGGCCGCCACCGCCAGGTACAGCGATGCCGTCCGGTACAGCGAAGCCGTCAGGCGCACCGTTTCCCTCCCCCTCCTGTGTCGTTCCCACGTCGGCCAAAGCGCGCGAGCTTAGTGCGGAGGGGCGATCCCCGCGACCGAATTACGCCCGTCCGGAGCGGAATCACCCGCTCTCGGGTAGACACCACTAGGTACAGACATGGATATTTCGTGCGGCGCCGAGGAGTTCCGGAGATGAGCGACCAGTCACCACCGCCGGCCTGGTCTCCCCGCGACCCGGACACCCCCCGCCGGCCTCCGAACAACGAGAAGGGGAGGGGGAAGAGCAGGAAGCGGACCGGACTGCGCCGGCTCCTCCCCACCTGGCGCATGCTGCTGGGCGCGGGCCTGCTCTGCGCCCTGCTCCTCGGCAGCGCCCTGGTCGCCGGCTATCTGCTGGTCGACATCCCGCCCGCAAACGCCGCCGCCACCGCCCAGTCCAACGTCTACCTCTACGCGGACGGTTCACCCCTCGCCCGCGACGGCGAGGTCAACCGCCAGAACGTGGCGCTCGCCCAGGTCCCACGGACCGTCCAGGAGGCGGTACTCGCCGCCGAGGACCGGGACTTCCACTCCGAACGGGCCGTGGACCCCAAGGCGATGCTCCGCGCCGCCTGGAACACCGTAACCGGCAAAGGAAAACAGTCCGGATCGACCATCACCCAGCAGTACGTGAAGAACTACTACCTGGGCCAGGAACAGACGGTCAGACGGAAGGTCAACGAGTTCTTCATCGCCGTCAAACTCGGCCGCGAGAAGTCGAAGGACTACATCCTCGAGGGGTACCTGAACACCAGCTACTTCGGCCGGAACGCATACGGAGTCCAGGCCGCGGCCCAGGCGTACTACGGCAAGGACGCCGGCCGGCTCACCACCGCCGAGGGCGCCTACCTCGCCACCCTCCTCAACTCCCCGTCCGCCTTCGACGTGGTCACCCACCCGCAGAGCCGCGGCCGGGCACTGGCCCGCTGGAACTACGTACTCGACGGCATGGTCAAACAGAAGTGGATGACCCCGGCCGAACGCGCGGCGGCCCGGTTCCCCGAACCGCAGAAGGCCCGGCCGGCCTCCGGCCTGTCCGGCCAGCGCGGCTACCTCGTGGAGGCTGTGAAGGACTACATCACCGGCCACGAGATCCTCGACGAGACCACCCTCGCCGAAGGCGGCCACAGGATCACCACCACCATCGACAAACGCCGCCAGACCGCCTTCGTCGACGCCGTGAACGGCACAGTGACAAGCAACCTGGCACCGCAGACCCGGCCCGCGGACCGGCTGGTCCGGGCCGGCGGCGCGTCCCTCGACCCCGCCACCGGAAAGGTCGTCGCCCTCTACGGCGGCATCGACTACACCCGCCAGTACGTCAACAACGCCACCCGGCACGACTACCAGGTCGCCTCCGCCTTCAAACCGTTCGTGTTCGCCTCCGCCGTCGAGAACGGCTCCCGCACCCAGGACGGCCGCCCCATCACCCCCGACACCCTCTACAACGGGGACAACGAACGGCCCGTCACCGGCAGCCGGATCCGCTACGCCCCCGAGAACGAGGGCCAGAACTCGTACGGTGACATCAGCGTCCGCACCGCCACCGACCTCTCCGTCAACACCGTCTTCGCGCAGATGGCCGTGGACGTGGGCACCCTCAAGGTCAAGGACACCGCGATCGCCCTCGGCATCCCCGCGAACACCCCCAACTTCGACCCGGGCCCGGCCATGGCCCTGGGCACCATGCAGGCGTCCGTCCTCGACATGGCGCAGGCGTACGCGACGCTGGCCGACCACGGCCGGCACACCCCGTACACCCTGGTCGAGAAGATCACCAAGGGCGGGGACGAGATCGCACTGCCGAAGCGGGAGCCGCGCCGGGCCATCAGCCGGGAGGCTGCCGACACCACCACCTCGATGCTGGTCAGCGTCGTGGACAACGGCACCGGCACGGCCGCGCTGGCCGCCGGCCGCCCGGCCGCGGGCAAGACCGGCACCGGCGAACTGGACCGCTCGGCGTGGTTCGCCGGCTACACCCCGGACCTGGTGACCGTGGTCGCGATGATGGGCCAGGACCCGGACACCGGAACCCTGCAATCCCTGTACGGGGCTCTCGGCGAGGCCCGGATCAGCGGGGGCGGCTACCCGGCCCGGATCTGGGCGGCGTACACGAAGGCGGCACTGGAAGGATCGGACCCGCTCGACTTCGACCTCGAACTCCAGCCGGGCGCCGACCGGCCGTTCCCCCCGCAGCTCCGGCCCGACCGGCCACCGCGCACCGGCCGCCCGCCGGCCCCGCCGGACGGCACCACCACGGGCGGCCGGACCCCGCCGACCGGAGACACCGGTACGGGCCGGGATACGGATACGGATACGGGTACGGGTACCGACGAGCCCGGGGAGGGGCAGCCGGACGGAGGCCCGGCCAACGGCGGCCGGTCGGACGGGCGCGGGCCGGACGAGGGCCGGACGGGCGACGGCACCACGGACGACGGCGGCCGACCCGAGGAAGACCGGCCGGTCGGGGGCCGGACCCAGGGCGGTACCACCACCGGGGGCCCGGCCCAGCCGGGTGCGGATCAGTGACCCGAGGTCGCCTTCAGGCCGACCACGGCGACCAGCAGCAGACAGATGAAGAAGATCCGGGCGGCGGTCACCGGCTCACCGAGCACCGCCATACCGAGGATCGCCGCACCGGCCGCCCCGATACCGACCCAGACCCCGTATGCCGTACCGATCGGCAGGGTCTTCGCGGCCATCGACAGCAGCAGCATGCTCGCGACGATTCCGGCACCGGTGAACACGCTCGGCCACAGCCGCGTGAACCCCTCGGTGAACTTCATTCCGATCGACCAGCCGACTTCGAGCACACCGGCGAGCAGCAGCAGAACCCAGGCCATGACGGGCACCTCCGAGACGGGAGCGGATACGGGGTGCGTCGTCTTTGCCTGACCCGGTACGGCGCGTCTCGTCGGGGTACGCCCCCACCGTAGCAAAGAACAGGCAAAAAGGGCTGGTGACGGGAGTCACCAGCCCTTTCCGGACAATTCGCTACGGCGGCTACAGATGGCTACAGATACAGCCCGGTGGAATCCTCGGACCCCTCCAGCCGCTCCGCGGCCACCGCGTGCAGGTCCCGCTCGCGCATCAGCACGTACGTCGCGCCCCGCACCTCGACCTCGGCCCGGTCCTCGGGGTCGTACAGGACCCGGTCACCGGGCTCCACGGTCCGGACGTTCTGCCCGACCGCAACCACCTCGGCCCAGGCCAGCCGCTTGCCCACCGCGGCCGTGGCCGGAATGAGGATGCCGCCGCCGGAGCGGCGCTCGCCCTCGGGCGTATCGGACCGCACGAGCACCCGGTCGTGCAGCATCCGGATGGGCAGCTTGTCGTGGTTGTGGTTCTCGCTCACGTCTGTGAACCTACCCGCCCCGGTCAGCCGCGCCTGCGGCGGGCCGACACGGCCAGCAGCCCGACCACCCCGACGGCGAGCAGCGCCACCGGCACGATCCGCTCGAGCCGCGGCTCGCCGGTTTCGGTGCACAGCCCGCCCTTGACCTCCGCGACCAGGCGGTTCACGGTGCCGATGGCCCGGCCGGCGGCGTGGTCCACATGCGAGGCGACCTTGGCCTTGGCATCCCCGATGATCGTCTTCGGGTGCATGCGCACGCCGATCTCGTCGAGCGTCTCGGCGAGCTGCTCGCGCCGGCGGACGATGTCCGCCTCGATCTGCGCTGGGGTCCTGACGTCCGACACCGCGCTGCCTCCGTGGTCGTCTGTGGGCATGGTCCTTCGTGGACAGTCTGTCAGCTTAGTCTCGTCGGGTACCGATCCCCTCCCGAGGAGACTGTGAACATGAGCGAGCGACTCCAGCCCGGCGACCCCGCCCCGGCCTTCACCCTGCCCGACGCGGACGGCAACGAGATCTCGCTCGCCGACCACCTCGGCCGCAAGGTGATCGTGTACTTCTACCCGGCCGCACTGACCCCGGGCTGCACCAAGCAGGCCTGCGACTTCACGGACAACCTGGAGGTGCTGGCGGGCGCCGGCTACGACGTCATCGGCGTCTCTCCGGACAAGCCGGAGAAGCTGGCGAAGTTCCGCGAGAAGGAGCACCTGAAGGTCACCCTGGTCGGCGACCCGGAGAAGAAGGTCCTGGAGGCGTACGGGGCCTTCGGCGAGAAGAAGCTGTACGGCAAGACGGTGACGGGCGTGATCCGGTCCACGGTGATCGTGGACGAGGAGGGGAAGGTCGAGCGCGCCCTCTACAACGTGAAGGCGACGGGCCACGTAGCCAAGATCATCAAGGACCTGGGCATCTGACCCGACCCCCTTCCGGCCGCGGCCCGCACCGAACACGGTGCGGGCCGCTCCGCTTATCGGACGAAACCACCCGTGACGGTCGGCCCATCGGCCCGTTACTCCATACGAGGGCCGCACGCACGGCCGACAACGGATGGGGGGCCTGGGATGCCGGTGAGCCCGTACACGAAGGAGCGCCTGGCGGAGGCGGCAGCGGCGTCGCGGACGCTGAGCGAGGCGCTGGAGAAACTGGGCGTGGAGCCGGGGAACCCGTCACGTCGGCGGTACCTGCACGACCGCATGCGGAAGCTCGGGGTGGAGACAGGCCACTTCGAGCGCGAGGGAGTGAAGTGGACGAGGGAGGTCCTGGCGGAGGCCGTCGCGGCGTCGACGAGCATGTGCGAGGTGCTCCGGCGGCTGGGCCTGGACGTCGTGGGCGGCCATCACACCCACATCAGCCGCAAGGTGAAGGCGTTCGGCATCGACATCTCACACTTCGCCCGGCCCCTCAGGACCGAGCGCACGCGGGACAACCGCCGTCGCCGCTCCGCCGAGGAGATCCTGCGCGAGGACCGATCGCCGACCGCCACCAGAGCACCGGGCTCCCGGCTCCGGCGGGCGCTCCTGGAGACAGGTCGCGAGGAGCGCTGCGCCCAGTGCGGCATCGAGGCCACCTGGCAAGGGGAGCCCCTCCCTCTGGAGGTGGACCACATCGACGGCGACTGGCGCAACAACCGTGCCCACAACCTGCGCTTCCTGTGCCCGAACTGCCACTCCGCGACGGACACATACCGGGGCCGCGCCGGAGGCCGTCGATGACAGCCGGCGCGACCCGCTACGGGATGGATGTCTTCCATGTGAAGCGGCGGCGCTACAGGCGCCATGAAAGGCCGGATGAGGCACTGCTCCGCGAAGCAGTTGCCGCCTCGCGGTCGCCGGCCGAGACGCTGCGGCGCCTCAATCTGCCTTCCACCCAGGGCTGGAAGGACTCGCTGAAGGCATGGATCCACGGAGCCGGACTGGACACCTCGCACTTCCTGGGGCAGGCACATCAGCGCGGAAGGCCGGGACCCGTCCAGGCCCGCCGCCCCGAAGACGTACTCGTGCGCCACGAGGGCCGACGGCGCACCGCTGCCAAGGTCTTGCGCCGGGCACTACGAGAAGCAGGCGTTCCCGACACGTGTCAGGGGTGTGGCACGCCGCCCGAATGGCACGGGCGGCCCATGACTCTGGAGGTCGACCACATCAATGGCGACTGGAGTGACGACCGCCGCGAAAACCTGCGGTTGCTGTGTCCCAACTGCCATGCGATCACGAGCACCTGGTGCCGGGGAGGGACCCGCCGCCCAGTACAGTAAGGGCGCGGGCCCGTATCCCAGCTGGCTAGAGGATGCCGGTTTAGATCCGGTATGTCGTGGGTTCGAGTCCCACCGGGCCCACAGCAACGGCCGGTCACCTCCGCAGAGGTGACCGGCCGTGGTCATAGGCGCCTCAGCCCAGGAGTTCGCGGACCACCGGGACCAGGGCGCGGAACGCCTTCCCCCGGTGGGAGATCGCGTTCTTCTCCGCCGCCGTCATCTCCGCGCACGTCCGCGCCTCCCCCTCCGGCTGGAGGATCGGGTCGTAGCCGAAGCCGCCCGAGCCCGCCGGGGTGTGGCGGAGGGTGCCCGGGAGGCGGCCCTCGACCACGCGTTCCGTGCCGTCCGGCAGGGCGAGCGCGGCGGCGCAGGCGAAGTGGGCGCCGCGGTGCGGGGCCTCGATGTCGGAGAGCTGGGCCAGCAGCAGTGACAGGTTCGCGGCGTCGTCGCCGTGGCGGCCGGCCCAGCGGGCCGAGAAGATGCCGGGGGCGCCGTTCAGGACGTCCACGCAGAGCCCCGAGTCGTCGGCGATGGCGGGCAGGCCGGTGGCCCGGGCGAGGGCGTGGGCCTTCAGCAGGGCGTTCTCCGCGAAGGTGACGCCCGTTTCCTTGACGTCCGGGATCTCGGGGTAGGCGTCCGCGCCGACCAGCTCGTGCGGCAGGCCGGCGTCGGACAGGATGGCGCGGAGTTCGGTGACTTTGCCCGCGTTGCGGGTCGCGAGGATCAGGCGGGTCATGGTCACCGATTATCCAGGGTCAGGGAGTGCAGACCTTGGAGAGCTCTGCGGCGGCATCGGCGACGGGCTTGATGTCCGGGGTGGCGTCGCCCGAGTCGATGGCGGTGCGGACGTTCGTGACGGCCGTGTTCATCGAGTCGATGGCCTTGCCCAGGTCCGTGTTGTCGGTCCGGTCGCCGATCTTCTTGAGGTTGTCCTCGATCTGGTCGAGGGCCTTCTTCGCTTCCTCGGGGCCGTTGGTGGAGTTGGATATAGCCTGCTGGAGGTCGTTGGCGCCGTCCGTGATGGCCACCGCCGTGCTCGCGCAGTCCAGTGCGGTCGAGATCGCGTCGCACGCCGCGAGGCCGGGAATGGTCAGGACCGCGGCCAGGGCCAGGGCTGCTGCGCGGTGGTGCTTCTGCATCGGTACGGCTTCCCCTCGGGTGTGGATGCGTGGACGGGCGTACGGCTTTCACCCCGTACGCCCGTACCCGCTGAGACGCCGGCAAGGGCGCCCCTGGTTGCTTCCGGCTCCGGGCTGCTTCCGGCTTCCGGTCTACGGATCCGGGCCTGAGGCTCCGGGCTCCGGGCGTGGAGCGCCTCAGGCTTCCAGTGCGTGCAGCTGGATGGCCTCCAGGTCCGCGCAGCCGCCGGCCGCGAGGTCCAGGAGGGCGTTGAGTTCCTTGCGGTCGAAGGGCTCGCCCTCGGCGGTGCCCTGGACCTCGACGAAACGGCCGTCGCCGGTGCAGACCACGTTCATGTCGGTCTCGGCGCGGACGTCCTCCTCGTAGCAGAGGTCGAGGAGCGGGACGCCGTCGACGATGCCCACGCTGACGGCGGCGACGGTGCCGGTGAGCGGCTTGCGGCCGGCCTTGATCAGCTTCTTGGACTGTCCCCAGGCGACGGCGTCGGCGAGGGCGACGTAGGCGCCGGTGATGGCGGCGGTGCGGGTGCCGCCGTCGGCCTGGAGGACATCGCAGTCCAGGACGATGGTGTTTTCACCAAGCGCCTTGTAGTCGATGACGGCGCGCAGGGAGCGTCCGATCAGGCGGGAGATCTCGTGGGTGCGTCCACCGATCTTGCCGCGGACGGACTCGCGGTCGCCGCGGGTGTTGGTGGAGCGGGGCAGCATCGAGTATTCGCTGGTGACCCAGCCTTCGCCGCTGCCCTTGCGCCAGCGCGGGACGCCTTCGGTGAAGGAGGCGGTGCAGAAGACCTTGGTGTCACCGAAGGAGATGAGGACGGAGCCCTCTGCGTGCTTGCTCCATCCGCGTTCGATGGTGACCGGGCGGAGCTGTTCGGGCGTACGGCCGTCAATGCGAGACATGGTTCCGAGCCTAGCCTGCGCGGGTGTACGCGAAGACCCCGTCCGGGTGTCCGGGACGGGGTCTGTTCGTCCGTGCGGGGTGAGCCGGTGGGCTCAGCTCACATCATGTCTTCGATCTCGCCGGCGATCGGGTCGGCGTCGGTGCCGATGACGACCTGGACCGCGGTGCCCATCTTGACGACGCCGTGGGCGCCGGCGGCCTTCAGGGCGGCCTCGTCGACGAGCTCGGGGTCGTGGACCTCGGTGCGGAGACGGGTGATGCAGCCCTCGACCTCTTCGATGTTGTCGATGCCGCCGAGCCCGGCGACGATCTTCTCAGCCTTGGTGGCCATGTGTTCTCCCTGAATGCCTGAAGTACCTGAGTGCCCGAGTGCCCGAGCACGGCCCGCATACCGGTCTGGTTTGTCACGGTAGCCCACGGTTGGCCCAACTTCGCGAGCGCAGGTCCGCCGTCTACCGAATGATGACGATCAGCAGTCCCCTGCCCGCCGGGCCGGTGATCTGTGACGGCATCACAACTGGTCTACACCAGTGTGCCCCAACTGCCAAAACGGGCCGGTCAGGGAGGACTGAGATGAGCGCGAGCAGCGCCGCCGCAGCGCCACGGCAGCAGTGGTGGAACGGCTTGTTCCAGGGGCTCCAGAAGATGGGGCGCAGCCTGCAGCTGCCCATCGCAGTCCTGCCCGCGGCGGGCATCATCACCCGGCTCGGGCAGCCCGACGTGTTCGGCGCGGACGGCCTGGACTGGACCGTCGTGGCCAGGGTGATGTCGGGTGCGGGCGGCGCCCTGCTGGACCCGGATCTCGGCCTGCCCCTGCTGTTCTGCATCGGCGTCGCCATCGGCATGGCGAAGAAGGCGGACGGTTCGACGGCACTGGCGGCCACGGCCGGCTTCCTGGTCTACCGGGGGGTGCTGCACGCCTTCCCGAACGCATGCCCGCTGGGATCGAAGAACGTCGGGGGCGGCTGTCTGACTCCGACCGGCACCTTCACCGGGTTCACGTACCAGAACCCGGGGGTGTTCGGCGGCATCGTCATGGGCCTGCTGGCCGCCTGGTTCTGGCAGCGGTACCACCGGGTGAAGCTGGTCGACTGGCTGGGCTTCTTCAACGGCCGCCGGCTGGTGCCGATCATCATGTCCTTCGTGGCGATCGGCTTTGCCGCGATCTGCCTGTGGGTCTGGCCGGCGGTGGGCAGTGCACTGGAGAGCTTCTCCGACTGGCTGGTGAGCCTGGGCTCCTGGGGGTCGGGCATCTTCGGCGTGGCGAACCGCGCGCTGCTGGTGATCGGCCTGCACCAGTTCCTCAATGTGCCGGTGTGGTTCCAGTTCGGCTCGTACACCAAGCCGGACGGGGTGACGGTGCACGGCGACATCAACATGTTCCTCAGTGGCGACCCGAACGCGGGCCAGTTCCTGACCGGCTTCTTCCCGATCATGATGTTCGCCCTCCCGGCGGCGGCCCTGGCGATGACGCACTGCGCGAAGCCGCAGCGCCGCAAGGAGGTCGGCGGCCTGATGCTGTCGGTCGCCCTGACCTCCTTCGTCACGGGGATCACGGAGCCGCTGGAGTACTCCTTCCTCTTCGTGGCGCCGGCGCTGTACGCGGTCCATGCGCTGCTGACGGGCGTGTCGATGGCGGTGAGCTGGGCCCTGGGGGTCAAGGACGGGTTCAGCTTCTCGGCCGGCCTGATCGACTACGTCATCAACTGGAGCCTGGCCACCAAGCCCTGGATGATCATTCCGATCGGCCTCGCCTTCGCCGTCGTCTATTACGTGATCTTCCGGTTCGCGATCACCAGGTTCGACATCCCGACGCCGGGCCGGGAATCGGACGAGGAGATCGCGGCGATGGAGGCGGAGAACACCAAGGCATAGGGCGAAGACGCACGCAAACCGCAGGAAGCGGCGGGCCTTTGGACCCGGCGCCGGAAGGCCCTCGGAACCTGTGTTCCGAGGGCCTTCCGGCGTACCCGGGGCCGCCCCACCGCATGTGGTCCAGGCCACAAGAAATCGAAGGTTCCTTATCTAACCCCTGCCGTGCTACAACTGGTCTACACCACGCAATGGTGTAGACCACGCGCCTTGCCCGGGCCGTGGACCCCCCGTTCTGAGACGCCGCCCGTCCCCCCTCCAGCAGGTCCCCTGGCGGCGCCTTGCCCACTGGAGGAAGTTGTGACCACGGCTAGCGCTGCCCCGGCGGCCGAGAAGAAGAAGGGCTCCGCCGCGATGGCTGTCATGCAGCGCATCGGTCGCAGCCTGATGCTCCCCGTTGCGGTGCTCCCCGCCGGCGCCCTGCTGATCCGCCTCGGCCAGAGCGACATGCTCGGCAAGGACTCGTTGCCCGACTTCATCAACAAGATCGCCACCTACATGGCGGCAGGCGGCGACGCGATCATCGGCAACATGGCGCTGCTGTTCGCCGTCGGCATCGCGATCGGCTTCGCCAAGAAGGCGGACGGCTCGACCGCGCTCGCGGCCGTCACCGGCTACCTCGTGTTCCAGAAGGTGCTCGCGACCTTCACCGACCCGAGCCTGCCGAAGGTCGCGAAGGTCGTCGACGGCAAGATCGCGATGGTCGAAGCCCCGGTGGACGCCAAGGTCCTCGGCGGAGTCGTGATGGGCATCGTGGTCGCGCTGCTCTACCAGCGCTTCTACCGCACCAAGCTGCCGGACTGGGCGGGCTTCTTCGGTGGCCGCCGGCTGGTCCCGATCCTCTCCGCCTTCGCGGGTCTGTTCATCGGCATCCTGTTCGGCTACATCTGGCCGGTCCTCGGCAAGGGCATCCACGGCTTCGGTGAGTGGCTGGTCGGCTCCGGCGCGGTCGGCGCGGGCATCTTCGGTGTCGCCAACCGTGCGCTGATCCCGGTCGGCATGCACCACCTGCTGAACTCCTTCCCCTGGTTCCAGGCCGGCGAGTACAACGGCAAGAGCGGCGACATCGCCCGCTTCCTCGAGGGCGACCCGACCGCCGGACAGTTCATGACCGGCTTCTTCCCGATCATGATGTTCGCCCTCCCGGCGGCCTGCCTCGCGATCGTCCACTGCGCCCGCCCCGAGCGCCGCAAGGTCGTCGGCGGCATGATGCTCTCCCTCGCGCTCACCGCCTTCGTCACCGGTGTGACCGAGCCGATCGAGTTCACCTTCATGTTCATCGCCCCGGTCCTGTACGCGGTGCACGCCGTGCTGACCGGTGTCTCGATGGCACTGACCTGGGCCCTCGGTATGAAGGACGGCTTCGGCTTCTCCGCCGGTGCGATCGACTTCTTCCTGAACCTCGGTATCGCGACCAAGCCTTGGATGCTCGTCCTGGTCGGCCTCTGCTTCGCGGCGGTCTACTACGCGATCTTCCGCTTCGCGATCCTCAAGTGGAACCTCCCCACGCCGGGCCGCGAGTCCGACGAGGAGCTCGCCGAACTCCAGAAGGCCGAAGGCAAGTAGGCCGTCAGGCCCTGCCTGTACCGGTACGCACGGCGAAGCCCCCGCTCTCCCTCGGGAGGGCGGGGGCTTCTTCGTCGTACGGGTACCGGGGGGCGGGCCTAGACCTCGTACACCGCGCCAGGGGATGCCAGCTCGACCGGGCCGTCGTACACCGCGCGGGCGTCGGTGAGGTTGCGGACCGGGTCGGTCCACGGCGGGATGTGGGTGAGGAGGAGCCGGCCGACATTGCCGCTGCGGGCGTACTCCCCGGCCTCGCGGCCGTTGAGGTGGAGGTCCGGGATGTCCTCCTTGCCGTGCGTGAAGGAGGCCTCGCACAGGAACAGGTCTGCGCCCTCGGCGAGCAGCCCGAGCTCGGCGCAGGCGCCGGTGTCCCCGGAGTAGGTCAGCACCCGGCCGCCGTGTTCGACCCGGATGCCGTACGACTCGACCGGATGCGCGACCCGTTCGGTGCGCACCTGGAAGGGGCCGATCTCGAAGACTCCGGACTTCAGGGTGCGGAAGTCGAAGACCTCGCTCATCGCGCGCTCGTCCGGCACGTCCTCGTACGCCGTGGTCAGCCGCCGCTCGGTGCCTTCCGGCCCGTAGACCGGGATGGTGCCGCAACGGCCGCCGTCGTGGCGGTAGTAGCGGGCCACGAAGTACCCGCACATGTCGATGCAGTGATCGGCGTGGAGATGGCTCAGGAAGATCGCGTCGAGGTCGTAGAGGCCGCTGTGGCGCTGCAGCTCGCCCAGGGCGCCGTTGCCCATGTCGAGGAGCAGCCGGAAGCCGTCGGCCTCGACGAGGTAGCTCGAGCAGGCCGATTCCGCGGAGGGAAAGGAGCCCGAGCAGCCGACGACGGTGAGCTTCATGGAGCAGGAACCTCCGTGGACGGTCCGTGGACGGAAGCGACGGATGCGCGGCGCCGTGCGTGGGTCGAGCGTAAGGCGCGAACCGGCCGGTCGCTCCTCCGCGGCAGGCCGTTGTGGGGGAACTCACCTGTGGTGTCACCCGGGGGAGCGACGGGCCGCCCCGGGTTGCCGCACGGCCGGCCGTGCGGTCGGCTGTGCCGCCGGCCGTGTCTTGTCGCGCCCTGCGGTGCGGGCGCGGTTACGGTCGATGCATGGACACGTCGTGGTGGCCTGCGGTCGCCGCGGTGGTGGCCGTGGCCCTCGTCGTGCTGGTCGCGGGCCGCCACCCCGCTCCGCCGCCGCCGGCCCGGGTGCGGCACGGACCGGGACCCGAGCCTCGGCCCCGGGCGGGCGAGATCTGGCGGCTGGAGGACGACCTGCCGTGCCTGGTGCTGTCGGTACGGGCGCACCGGGCGCGGATCGCGCGGATCACCACGAAGTACCACGACGAGCGGCCCGGGGTGATCCCCCTCCCGCCGGGCGGGGAAGGCGATGTCCACGGCCGCGCCGGATTCCTGGAGGCGGACCGGCCGATCGAGGTGTCGGTGTGGGAGTTCCGGCGGCGGGTGGGCGAGTTGGATCCGGCGCTGTGGGACGAGGTGAAGGGACTGGGAGGCGGGCGATGATCCGGCTGCGTCGGGTGTACGAGCCACCGGACCCGGTGGCTGACGGCGTACGGGTGCTGGTGGACCGGCTGTGGCCGCGCGGGCTGGCGAAGGCGGAGGCGGGGGTCGACGAATGGCCGAAGGTCCTGACGCCGTCCGCGGAGCTGCGGACCTGGTACCACTCGGGGGCGGGGTCCTGGGAGGAGTTCCGGGCCCGGTACGAGGCGGAGTTGGCGGGGGCGGGCGCCGAGGCGGAGGCTGCGCTGGCGCACCTGCGGGCGATGGCCGCGGCGGGGACGGTGACGCTGCTGACCGCGGTCAAGGAGCCGGGACAGAGCCATGCGGCGGTGCTGGCGGAGGTGTTGGCGGGGCCGTCGTAGCGCCCATCAGGCGATGCCCGGCTGCCCGGCTGCCCGGCCGAGCACCGCGCCCGCCTGACGGGCGGGCGCGGCTGGCGGCCGGGCGGCGCCTCACTGCCTGGCCGTCTCCTGCTCGGGGTGGTTGGTGCACAGGGCCCAGATGATGAAGACGGCGATGGCGATCGCGATGAGCGCCCAGATCGGCTGGTAGGGCAGCCAGAGGAAGTGCGCGATCGCGGACAGGGCGGCCAGGACGATACCGGTGATCCGGCCCCATTCGGCGCCCTTGAGGATGGCGAAGCCGGTGATGAGGACCAGGATGCCGAGGATCAGGTGGATCCAGCCCCAGGTGGTGAGGTCGGCTTTGAAGACGTAGTCGCCGACGCGCTGGTAGACCTCGTCCTCCGCGATGCCGGCGATGCCTTCGAAGATCGCGAAGACTCCCATCACGGTCAGCAGGACGCCGGCGAACAGCGTGCCGCCGGCTGCCCAGGGGTTGGTGGGGCCGGGGCGGGGGGTCGGGGTCACGGGGGATGCACTGCCCGGTGTGGTGCTCATGGCGCCACCTTCCTGTGGCGGGAAACCGGTCGGTTCCGAGCGTGCGGCAGGCTGCCGCCCCCGGCGACCACGCAGACCCAAACGGGTGAACCCGCCGCCCCGCCCCGGGCCGACCGGCAGGCCGCGGGCGCCGGCTCGCCCGCCCCGAGCCCAGCTGGGGGCCCGGCAGGCCGGAACCGCGCAACCGGGCCGACGGCGCCCCGCGGGCCTGGACGGGCTCAGCCCGGGCCCAGTCCAGTCCGCTTGGCTCGGCAAGCCACCGCCTTGCCGCGGGCGACGGCTCGGCCGGCAGGCCCAGCGGCCGGAGCGGGCCCAGCCCGTGACCCGGCCGTGCCCGGCCGGGCCAGGTCAAAACCGGGCGGTACCACCGCGCCGGGCCGGACAGGGCAGAGCACCGCGGGCACCGCGGGCGGGGACAGGCGGGGCCACCGCCGCCCCGTAAGCGGCGGCACGGCCGGCAGGCCGGGGGCCCGCGCAACCGGGCCGACGGCGCGCCGCGGGCGGGCCGGGCTCAGGCCCTGCCAGGCCGACAGGGCGAAGCCCAGCCCAAGTCCGCCGGCCCGGCGGGCCACCGCCCTGTCCCGGGCGGCGGCCCGGCCGGGGCGGGCTCCGAGGACGGGCCCGGGCCCGGGCTGAGCCCGGCAGGCCGCCGTCTGGCGAGCCCAGCCCCGGGGCCCAGTCCGGCCGGGTCAAAACCGGGCGGTGCCACCGCCCACCCGGCAGCAGGCCGGGACCGGGCCGACAGCGGCCCGCGGGCCACCGCCCTGTCGCGGGCGGCGGCTCAGCCGTGCCGGGCCCCGAGGGCGGGCCCGGGCTGGGGCCGGCGGGCCGGTGCCCTGTGGGCCCGGGCCCACAGGGCCCAGAGGCCGGGGTGGGCTCAGGCCGGGCCCAGGTGCCCCGGCCCGGGTAGGGCTACGCCCAGAGTTGGCCCTGGAGGGTGGCGATTGCTGCTTCTGTCGTGGGTGCCGTGTAGACGCCCGTCGACAGGTACTTCCAGCCGCCGTCCGCGACCACGAAGACGATGTCCGCCGGTTCGCCGGCGGCGACCGCCTTGCGGCCCACGCCGATCGCCGCGTGCAGCGCCGCGCCCGTGGAGACGCCCGCGAAGATGCCCTCCTGCTGGAGGAGCTCCCGGGTCCGGGTCACCGCGTCTGCGGAGCCGACCGAGAAGCGCGAGGTCAGGACCGACGCGTCGTAGAGCTCCGGGACGAAGCCCTCGTCCAGGTTGCGCAGGCCGTAGACCAGGTCGTCGTACCGCGGCTCCGCCGCGACGATCTTGACCTCCGGCTTGTGCTCCCGCAGGTAGCGGCCCACGCCCATCAGCGTGCCCGTGGTGCCCAGGCCCGCCACGAAGTGGGTGATGGAGGGGAGGTCGGCGAGGATCTCCGGGCCCGTCGTGGCGTAGTGCGCGCCCGCGTTGTCCGGGTTGCCGTACTGGTAGAGCATCACCCAGGACGGGTTCTGCGCGGCCAGTTCCTTCGCCACCCGGACCGCGGTGTTCGAACCGCCCGCCGCCGGCGACGAGATGATCTCGGCTCCCCACATGGCCAGCAGGTCACGGCGCTCCTGCGACGTGTTCTCCGGCATCACGCAGACCATCTTGTAGCCCTTGAGCCTCGCGGCCATGGCCAGCGAGATCCCGGTGTTGCCCGAGGTGGGTTCCAGGATGGTGCAGCCGGGGGTCAGCCGGCCGTCCTTCTCCGCCTGCTCGACCATGTGGAGCGCCGGGCGGTCCTTGATCGAGCCGGTCGGGTTGCGGTCCTCCAGCTTCGCCCAGATCCGCACGTCCGCGGACGGGGAGAGGCGGGGCAGGCGCACCAGCGGGGTGTTGCCCACCGCTGCCAGCGGGGAGTCGTAGCGCATTACTTGGAGCCGCCGGCGACGGCCGGAAGGATCGTGACGTTGTCGCCGTCGGTGAGCTTGGTGGTGATGCCGTCGAGGAAGCGGACGTCCTCGTCGTTGAGGTAGACGTTGACGAAGCGGCGCAGCTGGCCGTTGTCCACGATGCGCGCCTCGATGCCCTGGTGGCGGGTCTCGAGGTCGGCGAAGAGGTCGGCGAGGGTGGCGCCCTCACCGGTCACGGACTTCTGGCCGTCCGTGTAGGTGCGGAGGATGGTGGGGATGCTGACCTCGATGGCCATGGCTGGCTCCTGAATCGTCACGTAGGGGCGCGCGCGGCTCTGCGCCCCCGCGCGGATGGGGCGTCTGGTGCTGGGTGGTGCGGCGTTTCAGGCAGCGGGACAGATCGCGCTGGCGAGGCGGCACAGGTCGACGTGCAGCCGCGCCACGAGCAGCAGCTGCCTGCCGCCGGGCGTCTCGATGCTCACGTCGTGGGAAACCATGCGGGCATCGTAACGATTCCCCGTCACCCGAAAGGAGTGTCGTCTCGGATCGCGGACCCGTAACGTTCACATGGTGGGCGGGCCGGGGGCGGGGCCGGGGTCAGTACTCGGCCACGACCTGCACTTCTTCCTCGGTGATGACCCCGTCCACGATGCGGTACGAGCGGAATTGGAACTCGCCCAGGCCGTCCGTGTCCGCCGTCGAGACGAGTACGTAGTGCGCGCCGGGCTCGTTCGCGTACGTGACATCGGTGCGCGAGGGGTACGCCTCGGTCGCGGTGTGCGAGTGGTAGACGATGACGGGCTCCTCGTCCCGGTCGTCCATCTCGCGGTAGAGCTTGAGCAGGTCCTTGGAGTCGAATTCGTAGAACGTGGGCGACCGGGCGGCGTTGAGCATCGGGATGAACCGCTCGGGACGGCCGGTGCCCACCGGGCCGGCCACGACGCCGCACGCCTCGTCCGGGTGGTCCTTGCGGGCGTGCTCGACGATCTGGTCGTACAGGGCCTGGGTGAGGGTCAGCATGAGCGACAGGATAAGCAGACGGGCCCTCCCGTACCGAGGAGTGGTACGGGAGGGCCCGGATGCTGGACAGGAGCGTGGCGCAGCCTGCGTGGGGTTACGCCTTCCGGCCGGCCTTCGCGGTCTTGGCCGCGGTCCCGGCGACCTCGGCCGTGCGGTCCTTGCGGAGCCACAGGAAGAAGTAGCCGAGGGCGAGCAGCAGGCCCCAGAGCGGTGCGCAGTACAGCGAGACCCGGGCGTCCTTGTCGGCGCCCATCATCACGATCACCATGCCGATGAAGAACAGGGCGAACCAGCTGGTCCACGGGGCGCCGGGGGCGCGGAACGTGGACGTGGGGAGCTCGCCGCGGTCGGCCTTGGCGCGGTAGCGCAGCTGGCAGACCAGGATCATGATCCAGGCCCACATGCCGGAGATGGTGGCGAAGGAGACCACGTAGTCGAAGGCCTTGCCGGGCGCCACGTAGTTGATCCAGACGCCCACCAGCATCAGCGAGGCCGAGAAGGTGGTGCCGAGCAGCGGGGTGCCGTTCTTGGTGAGCCGCGTGAAGAACTTCGGGCCCTGGCCGTTCATCGCGAGGTCGCGCAGCATCCGGCCGGTGGAGTACATGCCCGAGTTGCACGAGGACAGGGCGGCGGTGAGCACCACGAAGTTGACGATGGCGGCGCCGACGCCGAGGCCCATCCGCTCGAAGGCGGCGACGAAGGGCGAGACGCCCGGCTGGAAGTGCGTCCACGGCACGACCGAAAGGATCATGATCAGCGCGCCGACGTAGAAGACGGCGATCCGCCACGGCACGGTGTTGATGGCCTTGGGGAGGGTCTTCTCGGGGTCCTTGGACTCGCCGGCGGTGACGCCGACCAGCTCGACCGCGAGGAAGGCGAACATCACGATCTGCAGGGTCATCAGCGTGCCGCCGATGCCCTTGGGGAAGAAGCCGCCGTCGTTCCACAGGTTGGAGACGGTCGCGGTGTCCGCGGCGTCGGAGAAGCCGATGGTGAGGATGCCGGCGCAGATCAGGATCATGCCGACGATGGCGGTGACCTTGACCATGGAGAACCAGAACTCGAGCTCACCGAAGAGCTTCACGGAGATCAGGTTCGCGCCGTAGAGGATCACCGTGAAGATCAGCGCGTAGGCCCATTGCGGGAAGCTTTCGTGGGTCCAGTACGACATGTACTGCGCTGCCGCGGTGACCTCGGTGATGCCCGTGACCACCCAGAACAGCCAGTACGTCCAGCCGGTGACGAAGCCCGCGAAGGGGCCGATGAACTCACGGGCGTAGTCCGAGAAGGACCCCGCGACCGGGCGGTACATGAGCAGCTCGCCCAGGGCCCGCATGATGAAGAAGATGACCAGGCCCGCGATGGCGTAGGCCAGGATCAGGCTCGGGCCGGCCTTCGAGATGGCCTTGCCCGCGCCCAGGAAGAGCCCGGTGCCGATGGCTCCGCCGATCGCGATCATCTGGATCTGGCGGGCGCCGAGTGTGCGGTGGTAGCCGTCGCCGGCTGCGGCTGCCGTGTCGTCGCCGGACGGCCGTTCGTTCTTCTCGACCTGCACAGAGGTCATGTTTGGTGCGCCTTTCTCCACGCCGGTCCGCGCCTTCGAATGGCTGCGGATCGGGTCCTCGATCCCCCCGGATACGGATTGGAGTTGCACGCCGGCGGTCAGCCGGTTCAAGCGGCGCCGAGAGGACAGGGGTGGCGTCCTGTCGGCGGTCGTGAAGATTTATCACGGCTTGAGAGTGATCGGAGGTACGAAATGTGACGTGGGGCACAGGGAAAGTGGATCAAGGACGCCGAAATACGACAGATCACCACAACGTGGTGATCTGATCGTTATCCGGATTTGAGCGTCCGCTGAGCGAACGGAACACCAACTCAGAGTGTCTCGATGAGGGTCTCCTGAAGGCCGCCCAGCCACAGGTAGGCCATCACCATCGGCTTGCGCGGGTCCTCGTCCGGCAGCCGCATCAGCTCCGCACTCTCCTCGTCCTCGGTGATCTCCAGCCGGGCCGCGATGGTCAGGCGCAGGTCGTTCAGCGCCCCGAGCCAGCGCAGCGGCAGCTCCCCGGTGAGCTCCAGCACGGCCCCGCCGTCCCCGGCGGGGCTGAGTCCGTTCAGGCTGTGCACCACGGCCAGCGCGTCCTCGCGCTTGCGGGTGCGTAGGTCGTTCTCGGTGAACCGGCGGAACTCCGCCGACCGGGCCTTCAGCTCGGCCGGGTCCACGCCCTCGTCCCCGGCGGTCGGGCCGCCGTACGCATCCGGGAACAGCCGGGCCAGCGCCGGGTCGGACGGGGGCTCGGTCGGCCCCTCCTCCACCGAGGCGAACAGCGCGGCCAGCGGGTCGGCATCGGCGGCCGGCTCGGGCTCGCCGGGTCCGATCAGCTCCAGCAGCTGGACGGCGAGGGAGCGCAGGATCGAGATCTCGATCTCGTCCAGCGCGACGGCGGCGCCGCCGCCCTTGAGCGGCGCGAAGGTGCCGCCCATCAGTTGCGGTCCTGGGAGAGGGTCGCCCACAGGCCGTAGCCGTGCATGGCCTGCACGTCGCGCTCCATTTCCTCGCGGGTGCCGCTGGACACGACCGCCCGCCCCTTGTGGTGGACGTCGAGCATCAGTTTGTGCGCGATGTCCTTGGAATACCCGAAGTACGCCTGGAACACGTACGTCACGTAGCTCATGAGGTTGACCGGGTCGTTGTGCACCAGGGTCACCCAGGGGACATCCGGTTCGGGAACCGCGGCGGTCTCTTCAGCCGATTCGGTGCGTTCGATCTCAATGGGAGCAACACTCACTTGTCCCATGCTGCCACCGTGACCGGCCCGTCGCACAAACGGGGCCCCGGCGCGCGCCGTCGGCCGGCCGCCGGACCCCCCAGTTCTCGTCAGTTTGACGAAATGCGTGCTAGCATCCATGCCATGAACCCTGCGGACCTGGGCCTGCCGGTGGACGTACCGTCGACAGCGCTCTTCACGGACCATTACGAGCTGACGATGCTGCAGGCCGCCCTGGCGAACGGCACCGCCGACCGCCGCTCGGTCTTCGAGGTGTTCACCCGCCGACTGCCCGAAGGACGGCGCTACGGCGTCGTGGGCGGCACCGGGCGGGTGCTGGACGCGGTGGAGAACTTCCGCTTCGACTCCGCGGTGCTGGAGTTCCTCCGGGACCGGGCCGTGGTCGACATGCGCACCCTGGACTGGCTCTCCTCGTACCGCTTCTCGGGCGACATCTGGGGCTACCCGGAGGGCGAGGTCTACTTCCCGGGCTCGCCGGTCCTGCGGGTGGAGGGCAGCTTCGCGGAGTGCGTGCTGCTGGAGACCGTGATCCTGTCGATCCTCAACCACGACTCGGCGATCGCCGCGGCGGCCTCCCGGATGGCCTCCGCGGCCGGCGACCGGCCGCTGATCGAGATGGGTGCCCGGCGCACCCACGAGCTGGCGGCGGTCGCCGCCTCGCGCGCGGCGTACGTGGGCGGCTTCACCTCCACCTCGGACCTGGCGGCCGGCTTCCGGTACGGCATCCCGACGGTCGGCACCTCGGCGCACGCATTCACCCTGCTGCACGACAGCGAGCGGGACGCATTCACCGCCCAGGTGGCCTCGCTGGGCGGCGGAACCACTCTTCTGGTGGACACCTACGACGTCGCCGAGGCGGTCCGTACGGCGGTGGAGGTGGCCGGCACCGGGCTGGGCGCGGTCCGGATCGACTCCGGCGACCTGCTGCTGGTCGCGCACCGGGTGCGGCAGCAGCTGGACGAGCTGGGCGCGACCGGCACGAAGATCGTGGTCACCTCCGACCTGGACGAGTACGCCATCGCCTCGCTGGCGGCGGCGCCGGTGGACGCGTACGGGGTGGGCACCCAGCTGGTGACCGGCAGCGGGCACCCGACCTGCTCGATGGTCTACAAGCTGGTGGCCCGGGCGACCTCGGCGGACCCGAAGGCGCCGCTGCAGCCGGTGGCGAAGAAGTCCACCGGCGGGAAGACCTCGGTGGGCGGCCGGAAGTGGGCGGCGCGGCGCCGGGACGCGGACGGCGTGGCCGAGGCGGAGGTGATCGGCACCGGGCCGGTGCCGGCGGCGCTGGCGGGCGGACAGCTGCTGGTGCAGCTGGTGAAGGGCGGCGAGGTCGTGGCCCGGGAGCCGCTGGAGGCGGCCCGGGAACGGCACCGGGAGGCCCGGGCGGGGCTTCCGCTGTCGGCCACGCAGTTGTCGCGGGGCGAGGCGGTCATCCCGACGGAGTACGTGTAGCCAGGGGTCGGGGCCGCAGGTTCGGGAAGGCGCGGGGCGGGGGAAGAGGGTCCCGCAGGGGGTGCCACCGTCGGGCCGTACAGCCAGTCAGCCACAGCGAGCCAGTCAGCCAGCCGCCATCGAGCCGAAGGACAGCGCCATGCACCGCGCACTGATCGTCGTCGACGTACAAAACGACTTCTGCGAAGGCGGCAGCCTTGCGGTCCCCGGCGGCGCCGACGTCGCCGCCGCGATCACCGAGCTGATCGGCCAGGCCACCCCCGGCTACCGCCATGTCGTCGCCACCCGGGACCACCACATCGACCCCGGATCGCACTTCGCCCGGCCCCCGGCCGAGCCCGACTACGAGACCTCCTGGCCGGTGCACTGCGTGGCCGGCACGGAGGGCGTCGGGTTCCATCCGAACTTCGCGCCCGCCGTCGCCTCCGGCGCCGTCGCCGCCGTCTTCGACAAGGGGGCGTACGACGCCGCCTACAGCGGCTTCGAGGGCACCGACGAGAACGGCACCGGCCTCACCCAGTGGCTGCGCGACCGCGAGGTCACCGAGGTGGACGTGGTCGGGATCGCCACCGACCACTGTGTGAAGGCCACCGCCCTCGACGCCGCCCGCGCCGGCTTCCGCACCCATGTGCTGCTGGACCTGACCGCGGGCGTGGCCCCGCACACCACCCGGCGGGCGCTGGAGCAGCTCCGGACGGCCGGTGTGGAGCTGACCGGCGTCCCGGTGGTGGCGGGCGGCCAGGACCCCGCCTAGCGGCCGACGGGGGCCTCGGTCAGGCACCCCGCAGCAGGGCCCTTATCGGGTGCCACAGCTCCTCCGCGTCGTCCGGCGCCGTCCGCCAGAGCAGCCCGTCCGGATGGTGGAGCACCGCCGTGACCTCGTCCGGGGTCGGCGGCTGGGTGTTCCCCCGCAGGTAGACGGCGCGCATGCCGAGGTTCCGCAGCCTGGTCAGGGCGCGGGCCCGGTTCACGGCGTGGACCAGTACGCGGACCGAGCCGGCCGGGCCGACGGCCGGCGCGCCGGCCGCGTCCGCCACCGGTCTGGGCAGGGTCAGGGCGACCACGACGCTCCCGTTCGGGAGCTTGACGAAACCTCCGCCAGGCATGTGCTGTATCTCCCCCGTGAGACAAGATCGGAGCGGAGTGTCAATAAGACACTCGCACCGGCATCTAAACGCGATCGGCCGCCGCCCGCTAGAGGGCGACGGCCGATCATGCTCTGACCTGCGGTTTTATAATTACTTCGAGGAGGGGCCGACCTCGACCGTCATCTGGAGACCGTCGTACGGCTCCTTGACGATCTTGATCTTGGTGTTGGTGTCAGTGACCTTCACCGAACCGGTCGGGTTCTCGTCGTAGTAGTACTTGCCCTTGCGGTCGTCGAAGACCAGGTTCGCGGGCTTCGGCTTCAGGAACAGCGACTCGCCGTTCTTGTGCAGGGTGAACGCGTCCGTCGAGTAGGCGCTGAAGGTCGCGTCGTACGGCTGGATCTTGTTCCGCAGCAGGGTGCCGTCGGCCCACTTCATGGGCTTGGCGTTCGCGTCGATCGGCAGGATCAGGCCCTGGCCGGGGTGGACGCTGGTGTTGTTGTCCTTCTGCGAGGTGTCCCACTGCCAGATCAGCAGGCCGTCCTGGTACGGGTAGTGCTCGACCCAGTCGGGGCGGGTGTTCGCGAAGCCGAAGTTGTACGGGCCGACCTTGAGGGTCCGGTCGTACGAGACATAGCGACGGTTCTCCGCCAGGTAGTACTGCGCGTACTCCTTGGTGAAGCCCTGGCCGATCCGGGAGAAGCCCTTGCCGGTCCAGCCGTTGTCGCCGTTCTCCGCACCGTCGGTGAAGAGCGCGGCGCCGTCCGCCGTCAGGGTGATGGCGTCGGCCGCGAAGCCCTTGCCGCCCGCGCCGCCGTCCGTCTGGTAGCGGAACCGGAGGTCGACCTTCTTGCCCGCATAGGCGTCCAGCGGGAAGTTCAGGTCCTGCCAGCCGCCGGAGACGTCGGTCAGCGACGGGGAACCCGCGGCATCGACCGGGATGGCCTTGCCGTTGGCGGTGCCGGCCAGCGCGGTCCAGGTGGCGCCGCCGTCGGTGGACACCTCGGTGTAGAGGTAGTCGTAGTCCTTCTCGATGTCCCACCAGCCCTTGAGGGACAGGGCGGCGGACGTCTTGCCGGACAGGTCGACCGACCGGGTGAGGGTGTTCTTCAGGTCGTCACCCATGTTGCTCCACCACTGGGCGGAACCCTCGGCCGGCGCGACGACCTCGGTGGTGACCTTCTTCTTCGGCAGCTCGACGACCAGCGCCTGCTTGTCCTTGGTGTTGTACTCCGCCACACCCAGCTTGTGCGTGGACTTCGTCGCGGCCTTGGCCGTGTCGTAGTTCAGCCAGCCGAGCTGCAGCTTGTCCCAGGCGGTCATGTCGCCCGGCATGTCGCCTATGGAGTCCTTGCCCTCGCCGAGCCAGGAGCCCGCCGACATCAGGGACCAGAAGCCGACGCCGTTCTCGCCGCCGCCCGAGGTGTCGTACAGGTCGGGCAGGCCCAGGTCGTGGGCGTACTCGTGGGCGAAGACACCGAGGCCGCCGTTTTCGGGCTGCATGGTGTAGTCGCCGACCCAGATGCCGGTGTTGCCGATCTGGGTGCCGCCGGCCTTGTTGTTCTCCGGGCCGGTCTTGCCCGCGTTGGTGCCGTAGGCGTACCAGCGGTGCGCCCACAGCGCGTTCGCGCCCTCGACGCCGCCGCCGGCCGACTCGTCCTCGCCCGCGTGGACGATCTGGAAGTGGTCGATGTAGCCGTCGGGCTCGTTGAAGTTGCCGTCGCCGTCGAAGTCGTAGCGGTCCCAGAGGTCGTACTGGGCCAGCTTCTCCTTGATCTGGGCGTCGGTCTTGCCCGCCTTCTTCTGGCCCTCGGCCCAGGCGGTCACACCGTCGCGGACGGTGTCCCACACGTTGGCGCAGTTGCTGCTGCCGCAGTAGTTGGAGCCGTAACGGGCCTCGTTGTACGGGACCTTGACCCAGTCGGCGACCTCGCCCTCGACCGAGTAACGGCCCGAGGAGGTCTTCTCCATGTAGGTCTTCAGAGAGTGCTTGCCGGCGCCGGTACCGAAGTACAGCTCCTGGAAGTACTTCTGGTTGTAGTCCTTGCGCCAGACCGTGCTGTTGTCCTTGGCGCGGTCCGGCTGCGCGATCTTGTTGTGCAGCGGGCCGGGCGTGCCGCCGTACTTGACCACCGGCGGCTTGGGGCCGTCGGCGCCGTCCGGGTCGTGCATGGTCTGGTTGTCGACCTGGTCACCGAACTCGACGAGAATGGTGAAGATCTTGTCGGTCTTCTCCCGGCCGAGCTCGACGTACTTCTTGTCGTCGAGCTTGACGACCTTGGAGGCACCGCGCTGCTCGGTGTCCTTCTTGCCGGACAGCACCTGCTCCAGGGCGGCCTTCTTGGCCTGCTCCTGCTGCTTGCTGAAGGGGCCTTCGAGGTCGTGCTCGACGTGCGCCTTCGACGGAGCGGTCGGGTCCTGGCGGTCGGCAACGGGGGCGCCGGGGCCCTTGTCGTCGGCCTGGGCGCTGAAGGTGAAGGCGAGACCGGAAGCTGCGGTGGCGGCCATGGTCACGGCCACGGCGGTGGCGCGCAGCGCTCGTCTTCTTGCGGAATTGCTGGTCACTTGATGTCGTTCCCCTCCCGCGGCCGCTCATGGACGGTCGGAACTTCGCCAAAGGAATGGGGTGTTCCGCGCGGCGCGCGTCTCAAGTGACGCTATTTGACCGGAGACACTCGAGAAAAGACAGACCTTGACTTGGCCCGGCCAACTGCACTATGCGGTCAGTCAGTTCCGCTATTCGGACGTTCCGCCGACTATCAGGGACTTCCGGGGCGAACCGTGACTCCGTGCGCCCCCTGTGCCCCGGCACCGTGTGTCAGGTCACGCTTACCATCGGTACCGCCCGGGAATTCACGGTCGTAGAGTCACTCCGCCTTGAGGACGGATACCACCATGCCGCGTCCGACTGTCGCACAGCTCGCCTACGGGACCGCCGCCGTGGTCGTGTCGACGATCGCCATGCTGCTGCTCTCCCAGACCAGCGCCGGGCCGGGGATCGCCGTCATCACCACGGCCGCGCTCGCACTCGGTCTGCTGGTGGCCCTCACCGTACCGATGCCGAAGCGGCGCCGGCAGCGGGCCGAGGCGCCTCCGGCTGCGGCAGCACCTGCGACAGCACCCGAGGCGGCACCTGCGGCAGCCGCTCCTGCCGCACAAACGACTGCGACCGCCCGGGTGCCTGAGCCTCGGGCGGTCGCTGCCGAACATCCTGTGCACCACTAGGTGGCGGTGACCACCACCGTCTTGGCGACCTTGTCGTGCAGGCCCTGCTTGTAGGGCTTGTCGACGAGCATCGAGATGATGAGCGCGATCGGCCACAGGCAGAAGCAGCACAGCAGGGTCGGGATCCAGAGCACGGCGGCCCGGCTCAGCGAGGCGCTCGACGAGGGCACGCTGCCGTCGTTGAGCATCGCCACCCGCAGCCCCATCAGCTTCTTGCCGATGGGCTGGCCGTTCTTCTTGGTGAAGAACCAGTCGTAGCCGACGTACGCGATGATCCCGATCAGGGTCCAGATCAGTCCGCTGCCGTTGTAGGAGCGGGTGATGATCTGGGTGACGTCGTCGCCCTCGTTCGTCTCGACCGTGTACCGGTCGGTGTTGAAGGGCAGTTGGATCAGGAAGAGCGGGACCGTGACGATGAGCGCGTCGACGATCCGGGCGGCGAGCCGCTTGCCGAAGTCGGCGAGCGGCGGCATCCCGGCGAGCGGATCGGGCATGCCGTAGCCGCCGGTTCCGCCTCCCCCGTAGGGGTCACCGCCCCCGTACGGCGGCGGTGGCGGCGGATACCCTCCGCCACCCGGGGGCGGCGGCGGACCGCCGGGCGGGGTACCACCGGGCGGCGGCGGACCGCCGTACGGAGAACCGCCCGACGGAGGCGTCGGTTCCTGGGGCTTCTTGAGGAACGGGTCGTCCTCGGGACGCTCGCCCGGCGGCGGCTGATCGGTACTCATGGCCCGAGTCGAACCCGCCCCGCCCGCCCCCGCAACGGGACCGCGTCCGTTAGGGGGTGTCCGGCGGCTTGGGCACCCGCTAGCGACGGACGACGGTGGCGGCGGCCCGGTCGTGCCAGGCCCGGCGGCGGGGGCGGTCGAACAGGCACCACAGGGAGCCGGGGACGCCGAGGATCCCGTACACCAGCCAGCGGCGCAACGCCGCGCCGAACGACGGCGGCCGGCCGGTGGCCACCACCGCCACCCGGATGCCGAGCAGCTTCTTGCCCGGGGTGCGGCCCCACCGGGCGGTGGGCAGCACCTCGTAGAACACCCCGAAGACGAGCACCGCGCCGAGCACCACGGCCAGGTGCCCGGCGGTGGTGCCGTCCAGCAGCCACACCGTGACCGGCTCGCCGCCGCCGGCCCGCGCGGCCTCGTCCACCTTGACCCGGAGGTGTTCGGTCACCTCCGGTACGGACGGCCAGGCGACGGCCGTGCCGACCGCGGCGGGCGCCAGCGAGTCCAGCAGCCGGGCCGCCAGCCGCCGCCCGAGCCCGGCGGGCCGCTCGGCCCGGTCCGCCATCCGCTCGAACACGGCCCGGTCGGTGACGGGCGGCCGGGCCGTGCTCTCGGCGGCGGCCGGTGCGACGGGCTGCGACGGCTGCTGCTGCACCCGGGTGGGAGCCGGGGCCGGGGTCGGAGCCGGTGTCTGCGCCCGGGCGGGGAGCTGCTCGGCCGGGACGGCCGGCGCGGGAACCCGGTCCGGCCGCGCGGCGGGGGTGGGAGCAGGCGCGGGAGCGGGAGCGGGTGTTGCTGCGGGTGCGGGTGCGGGTACGGGCGTACGGGCCACCGGTCGGGCACTGCCCGCCGGCGCCGGCCAGCGGCCGTCGCTGTCGTCCGGCCGGGCGGGCGCGGGGGCGGGCGCCGGGGCGGGAGCCCGGGCGGGCGCGGGAGCCACCACCGGGGCGGGGGCCGGAACCGGGGCAGCCGCCGGAGTCGGGGCCGGCGCCGGGGCGGGGGCCGGCGCCGGGGCGGGGGCCGGAGCCGGGGCCGGAGCCGGGGCGGGGGCCGGAGCCGGGGCCGGAGCCGGGGCGGGGGCCGGAGCCGGGGCCGGAGCCGGGGCGCCCCAGGAGACGCGGTGGTCGCGGGGCCCGCCGAAGCCCGACTGCTGGGCGGGATCGGCCTGCCAGGCCGGCCGGTGCTCCCGGGCCTGGGCCACGGGGGCCACCGGGGTCATCGGGGACATCGCGCCGGTCTCGTCGAGGAAGACGGGCCCCGTCTCGTCCGCCGGGGTGGCGCGGCGGCTGGTGCCCGGCACCCATGCGGAACCGTTCCAGTAGCGGACGAACCCGGGGATGGACGGATCGGGGTAGTAGCCCTCGCGGGCCGCGTGCTCGCCGTCACCTGGGGAGGCCGTCAATGTCCCCAACTCCGATCGTGGCTTGAGGCTTGGCTTGTGCAAGGGACTTGCGCAAGGGAGGACCATAGCCAAGAACCCCGGCCCGACAGGTCCGGTAACGGGAGAATCCAAGCCTTCGGGCGAACCGCGGACCGTTCCCGACCCCTCCCGGCCCCTCCGGCCGTTTTCGGTCAGTCGAAGGATTCCGGCCAATCCTCGATTCCTCCCGGAAGTCGCGTCATGACCGCCCCTCGCCGCGCTCTCTCCTCATGCGGGGCCGGGACCCGGCCCCGCGCACCGCAGAGAGAGGCACCGTCATGCACCACCCGGTCATCGAGCGCGAACTGGAACTGAAGCTGGTCCTGTCGCCCGAACGCAGCATCGCCGTCCCCGCCCGCCTGACGTACCTCACGGCCGACCCGTACGCCGTGCACATCACCTTCCACGCGGGCTCCAGCGCCCCCGTGAACTGGACCTTCGCCCGCGAGCTGCTGGTCGAGGGGGTGTTCCGGCCCTGCGGTCACGGGGACGTACGGATCTGGCCCACCAAGATCGACGGCAGGGCGGTGCTGTGCATGGCCCTCAGTTCCCCCGACGGCGACGCCCTGCTGGAGGCCCCGGCAGCCGCGGTCTCCGCCTGGCTGGAGCGCACCCTGCGGGTGGTCCCGCCGGGCTCCGAGGCCGAGCGGCTCGGTCTGGACGAGGCCCTCGCCGAGCTGCTGGCGCCCACCCCGGCGGACGACCTGTGGCTGCGTGATCCGTGGCCCTCGGACGAGTCCGGGGACGCCGATCTCTGATGCACGGCCGGCCGGAGGCGCGGGGCCGTCGTCAGACGCAGCGCCGTCCTCAGAACAGTTTGCCGGGGTTGAGCAGGCCCAGCGGGTCGAAGGCCTGCTTGACCGCCCGCTGCATCTCCAGCCCCACCGGCCCCAGCTCGCGCGCCAGCCACTCCTTCTTGAGCACCCCCACCCCGTGCTCCCCGGTGATCGTGCCACCCAGCTCCAGCCCGAGCGCCATGATCTCGTCGAAGGATTCGCGGGCCCGGCGTGTTTCGTCCTCGTCCGCGGGGTCGAAGCACACCACCGGGTGGGTGTTCCCGTCCCCCGCGTGCGCGCACACCCCGACCGTCAGCGCGTACTTCGCGGCGATCGCCGCCGTCCCGTCCAGCATCTCCGCCAGCCGCGACCGCGGCACGCACACGTCGTCGATCATGGTGGCCGGCCGGAGCGCCTCCAGAGCGGTCAGCGACATCCGCCGGGCCTGGAGGAGGAGTTCGGACTCCGCTTCGTCCTCGGCGGGCACCACCGCGGTGGCCCCGGCGGCCGTGCACAGCTCCCCCACCGCCGCCAGAGCGGCCGGGGCGTCCGGGGTGTCGAAGGCGGCCAGCAGCAGGGCCTCGGTGGTCTCCGGCAGCCCCATCCGCCCCAGCGCGTTGACCGCCCCTACGGTCGTACGGTCCATCAGCTCCAGCAGCGAGGGCGTCAGTCCGGCCGCCATGACGGCGCAGACCGCGTCGCAGGCAGCCGCCGCCGTCGGGAACTCGGCGGCCAGTGCCAGCTGCCGGGGCGGCGCGGGCCGCAGCGCGAGAACGGCCCGGACCACCACGCCGAGGCTGCCCTCGGAGCCGACGAACAGCCGGGTCAGGTCGTACCCGGCCACCCCCTTGGCAGTACGGCGGCCGGTGCGCAGCAGCCGGCCGTCGGCGAGGACCACGTCGAGCCCGAGCACGTACTCGGCGGTGACCCCGTACTTGACGCAGCACAGCCCGCCGGAGGCGGTGCCGATGTTGCCGCCGATGGTGCACTGCTCCCAGCTGGACGGGTCGGGCGGGTAGTACAGGCCCTGCTCCGCCACGGCCCGCGAGAGCACCGCGTTGACCACGCCGGGCTCGACCACGGCGATCCGGTCGACGGGATTGATCTCGAGGATCCGGTCCATCTTCAGCAGCGAGAGCAGGATGCAGCCGTCGGAGGCGTTGGCGGCGCCGGACAGCCCGGTGCGGGCGCCCTGCGGGACGACGGGGACCCGGAACTCGGTGGCGGTGCGCATGACGTACTGGACCTGCTCGACGGTCCGCGGCAGTACCACGGCGGCGGGGCGGCCGGCGGCGCAGAAGCTGGCCATGTCGGTGGCGTAGGAGGCGGTCACATCGGGGTCGGTGAGCAGGGCCTCCGGCGGGAGCCCTGCGGCGAGCCGGGTGTGCAGCCGGGCCTGGAGGTCGTCCATGGGGCCAGGGTGTCACCGGGGGCCATCGGTGTGAACACGGCGGCGCTCTTCTTCGGACACCGCGGCGCGCTCTTCATATTGACGCACAGTAAGCGGGTGGAATCTCAGCGACCTCAGCAACCTCAGAAGCCTCAACAGCCTCGGGAACGCAGAGCGCGACCGGCCGGCCGCCGGGCGGAATTCCAGCCGTCGGCCCAGCCCGTGACCTTCACCGGCCGCAAGACGGTCGTGGCCACGGCCATCGCCGTGGTCCTGATCGCCGGCGCGCTGGTGATCCGCCCGGCCCGGGTGGACGACGATCCGCGCCCGCCCGGCCCGTCCGAACGGGCGGCGTCGGCGGTCGGCATGGGCTCGCCGGCGGCCTCGGTGGACCTTGCGGCGCTGATCAAGGACCGCGAGGCGTGGCTGCGCGAGCACACCGGGGATCACGGTTCGTGGGCGGTGCTGGGCTCGGCCTATCTGGAGCAGGCGCGGCGCGGATCGGACCCGGCCTGGTATCCGAAGGCCGAGAAGGCGCTGAAGCGGTCGCTGGAGCTGCGGTCGGCCGGGCAGGGCAACTTCGACGCGATGACGGGCATGGGTGCGCTCGCCAATGCCCGGGGGGACTTCGTGACCGGGAAGAAGTGGGGCGAGCTGGTGCGGGCGCAGTCGCCGCGGCGCTGGACGGCGTATCCGGTGCTGGTGGACGCGTACTCGGGGGCCGGGGACTACAAGGCGGCCGAGGCGGCCATGGAGCGGCTGGTGGAACTGCGGCCGGGCCTGGCCGCGTATGCGCGGGCCGCGCAGGTCTACCGGGACCGGGGCTGGCGGGAGGACGCGACGGCCTCGATGGAGAAGGCAGCGGGCGCGGCGCGGACCCCGGCGGAGAAGGCGTACTGCCTGTCCCGGCTGGGCGAGCTGGCCTGGGAGCGGGGCGAGGCGACGGAGTCGCTGCGGCTGTACGAGGCGGCCCTGCGCACGGATCCGGCCCAGCCGCAGGCCCTGGGCGGCCGGGCCCGGGCGCTGGCCTCGCTGGGGCGGGGCGGGGAGGCGGTCCGCGACTACCGGATGGCACTGGGCCGGTCTGCGGTGCCGCGGCTGGCGCTGGAGCTCGGGGAGCTGCTGGAGTCCCTGGACCGGGAGGACGAGGCCAGGGCGGCGGACGGGCCGTACACCCTGCTGGCGGGGCTGGCGGCGAAGGGCGGTACGCAGGAGGCGGTGGTGCTGGGCCTGTACGAGGCGGACCACGGGGACCGGACCTCGGCGGTGCGGCGGCTGACGGCGGAGTGGGACCGGCACAAGAGCGTGCAGGTGGCGGACGCGCTGGGGTGGGCGCTGCACCGGTCCGGGGACTCCGAGTCGGGTCTGGAGTACGCGAAGAAGGCGACGGACCTGGGGCTGCGGAGCGCGGACTTCGCGTACCACCGGGCCATGATGGAACGCGCGCTGGGCGACACGGCGTCGGCGCGGCGGCACCTGCAGGAGGCGCTGCGGACGAACCCGGGGTTCTCGCCGGTGCGGGCGGCGGCGGCGAAGGAGGCGCTGGCGGCGGTGGGGGAGCCGGGGGCGGGCGGGCCGGTGAATGTGCGGCCGAGGGGGAAGTGGGTGGCGCCGGACATGAGCCAGTACATCGTCCCGGCCAAACCGAAACCAACCCGCTGACCGCACGTTCGCCGGGCAGTGCGGGGGCCGCGCCGGCGCTGAGCCGCGGCACCGGGTCCGCCCGGCCGGTGCGAGGGCCTGCCCGTGCAGGGAGTCGCGGCGGACTCCGCCCTGCCTGGGCAGGGGGCCGCGCCGGCGGTGAGCTGCGGTACCGGGTCCGCCCGGCCGGTCCCCTGTGCCGGCCGGGCGTGCCCGACGGGCGGCTCCGTGCATGCCCCCGGCCGGGCCGGCCCGGACACACCCCTCCGGCATCCGGCGGCCCGGCGGGGCCGTTCCCTGCGGGGCATTGCCCCTCCCCACCCCTCCCCGCTCCCTGGGGCTCCGCCCCAGACCCCACGCGCGAGCGCCGGCGCGGGGCGCGGCTCCGGCCACGCAGCGGCCCTGGGGGCGCGGCCCGGCGGGGCTCCGCCCCAACCCAGGCGCGGGGCGCGGGCCGCGCAGCGGCCCTGAGGCGCGGCTCCGTGGGGCTCCGCGCCAGACCCCACACGTGGGCGCGGGCCCGGGGCGCGGCCCCGGCCGCGCAGCGGCCCTGGGGGCGCGGCTCCGTGGGGCTTCGCCCCAACCCAGGCGTGGGCACAGGCCGCGCAGCGGCCCGGGGCCGCGGTCCCGGGCGCGGAGCGCCCCGTGGGGCGCCGCTCCCTGGGGCTCCGCGCCAGACCCCACACGTGGGCGCGGGCACAGGCCACGCAGGGTCCGGGGCGGAGCCCCGGTTTCGGGGAGGGGTGGGGTGGGGGCAGACCAGGCCGCGCCCAGCCCCCGGAGGGGCAGGCGTTGGCCGGCCCCGGGTGACCCCTAGAGGTTGCCCCGCTTCTCCTGCTCCCGCTCGATCGCCTCGAACAGCGCCTTGAAGTTCCCCTTGCCGAAGCCCATCGACCCGTGCCGCTCGATGATCTCGAAGAACACCGTCGGCCGGTCCTGCACCGGCTTGGTGAAGATCTGCAGCAGGTAGCCGTCCTCGTCCCGGTCCGCCAGGATCTTCAGCTCGCGCAGCTCGTCGATCGGCACCCGGGTGTCGCCGACCCACTCGCCCAGCGTGTCGTAGTACGTGTCCGGAACCGACAGGAACTGCACGCCCGCCGCCCGCATCGTCCGCACCGTCGCCACGATGTCGTTGCTCGCCAGCGCGATGTGCTGGACGCCCGGGCCGCCGTAGAACTCCAGGTACTCGTCGATCTGCGACTTCTTCTTCGCGATCGCCGGCTCGTTGATCGGGAACTTGACCTTCTTCGTCCCGTCCGCGACCACCTTCGACATCAGCGCCGAGTACTCGGTCGCGATGTCGTCGCCCACGAACTCCTTCATGTTCGTGAAGCCCATGACCTTGTTGTAGAAGGCGACCCACTCGTTCATGCGGCCGAGCTCGACGTTGCCGACGCAGTGGTCGATGGCCTGGAAGGTCCGCTTGGCCGGCGGCTCGACGATCGGGTCGGCGGCCGTGTAGCCGGGCAGGTAGGGGCCGGAGTAGGCGGAGCGGTCGACCAGGGTGTGGCGGGTCTGGCCGTAGGTGGCGATGGCGGCCAGCACCACCGTGCCGTGCTCGTCGGTGATCTCGTACGGCTCGTCCAGGCCGCGGGCGCCCTGCTCGACCGCGTACTTGTACGCGGCCCGCGCGTCCGGGACCTCGATGGCGAGGTCGACGACGCCGTCGCCGTGCTCGGCCACGTGCTCGGCGAGGAACCGGCCGTGGTCGGTGGTCGCCTTGATGACCGAGGTCAGGACGAACCGGGCGGAGCCGTTGGTGAGGACGTAACTGGCCGTCTCGCGGCTGCCGTTCTCCGGTCCGGAGTACGCCACGAGCTTCATGCCGAAGGCGGTGGAGTAGTAGTGCGCGGCCTGCTTGGCATTGCCGACGGCGAAGACCACCGCGTCCATCCCCTTCACCGGGAAGGGGTCGGCCTCACGCGCGGTCTCGGGGCTGTGGTCCAGGGTCTCAGTCATGACCGCAGAGTCCCGCCGATCCACAAGCTGCGCAATAGTTTCTTGTTCCGGTATACAGATTGCCCAGCATGCGCTCGGCTGGACTGGAATATCTGTGCAGGATGACCACCGGAAGACAGGAAGGCACCCCATGGGCATCGACAGTCTCGATGGCAGACTCATCGTTCTCCTGGCCCGCGAGCCCCGCATCGGGGTCCTGGAGGCCTCCCGCCGGCTCGGCGTGGCCCGCGGCACGGTGCAGGCCCGGCTGGACCGGCTCCAGTCGAGCGGAGTGATCCGCGGCTTCGGCCCGCAGGTGGACCCCGCCGCGCTCGGCTATCCGGTGACGGCCTTCGCCACGCTGGAGATCAAACAGGGCCAAGGGGCGGACGTACGGGCCCACTTGGCCACCGTGCCGGAGGTGCTGGAGCTGCACACCACCACCGGGCACGGGGACATGCTGTGCCGCCTGGTGGCCCGCTCCAACGCCGATCTCCAGCGGGTGATCGACCGGGTCGTCGGGTTCGAGGGCATCGTGCGGGCTTCGACGGCGATCGTCATGGAGAATCCCGTACCCCTGCGGATCATCCCCCTGGTCGAACAGGCGGCGGAGGACAACTGACGTCAGCAGGAGGGGACGTTTCCGCCCCGCTTCAGCTCCCGCAGGGAGGACACCGCGTCCGTCAGCGAGGTCACGGGGATCAGCTGCAGCCCCTCGGGCAGCTCGGACTGGGCGTCCGAGCACTCGGCCTTCGGTACGAGGAACACGGTGGCCCCGTCGCGGTGTGCGGCCTGCGTCTTCAGGGCCACCCCGCCGACCGGGCCGACCGCGCCCTTCGCGTCGATCGTGCCGGTGCCGGCCACGGTCCGGCCGCCGGTGAGGTCCCCGCCGCTGCCGTCCCCGTCGAGCTTGTCGACGATGCCGAGGGAGAACAGCAGCCCGGCGCTGGGCCCGCCGACGTCGGCGAGGTTGAGGTCGACCTTCACGTGCTCCGGGTCCTTCTTCAGGTATCCGAGGGCGGCCTGGGTGGCGGTGGACTGCGACTTCTCCATTTGCTCCAGGTTGTGCGCCTCGATCTCCTTGTCGCTCTCGCCGGCCGGGTACACGACCTCCTTGGGCATGACCGCCCGGTCGGTGGCGAACCAGTCGCCGACCAGGTCCGGCAGGCGGACCTTCTGGGAGGGGCCGGTGGCCACGATCGTGGTCATCCGGAGCTGCCCGGTGGTGGGGCGGGTGGGCGCACCGGAGACGGTGATGACGCTCTTGCCGTCCTTGGTGCCGAGCACGTCGGCCGTCAGCCCCGGCTGGGCCAGTACGAAGGGCAGCGGCGCGAGGGCCGCGACCAGCAGCAGTGCGAGTGCGGGCACGGCACAGACGGCGAGGGCGACGGGGCGCGGGAGACGTGAGAGGCGTGAGAGCACCCGGCCAATCTAGCCCCCCGTCCGGCCCGGCCCGGCTCCGCCCGCGGGTGCGGCTCCCCGCGCGGGCGCAGCCGTGCCCCCGGCTCCGCCGGTGAAGGCGGGGCCGGGGGCACGGTTCGGGCGCGGCTCGGGCGCAGTTCGGGCCCCGCTCGCAGCGCGGCTCGGGCCCCGCTCGGGGCTCGGCTCGGGCCCCGCTCGTGCGCGGCTCGGGCGCAGTGAGGACGCCGGTGAGAACGCCGGTGAGGGCGCGGCGAGGACGCGGTGAGGCGTCAGCGCAGCGCGTCGGCGACCTCGCGCGCGGCGTCGACCACCCGCGGCCCCACCCGCTCCGGCACGGCATCGGCCAGCATGACCACGCCGACACTGCCTTCCAGGCCGGTGATACCGACCAGCGGTGCCGCGGCTCCGCTGGCGCCGGCTTCGAGTTCTCCGTGGGTGAGGGTGTAGCCGGGCTCGGTGAGTCCACCCTGCCTGGCGGCCAGGATGGCTCGGCCCGCGGCTCCGCGGTCCAGCGGATGCCGGAAGCCCGCCCGGTACGCGACGTGGTAGTCGGTCCAGGTGGGTTCCACGACGGCCACGGCCAGCGCTTCGGTACCGTCCACGAGTGTCAGGTGCGCGGTGGCACCTATGTCCTCGGCGAGGGAGCGGAGCGCGGGCAGGGCTGCCTCGCGTACGAGTGGGTGCACCTGTCGGCCCAGTCTGAGCACGCCGAGACCCACGCGGGCCCGGCCGCCGAGGTCGCGCCGGACCAGGGCGTGCTGTTCCAGCGTGGCGAGCAGGCGGTAGACGACGGTGCGGTTGACCCCGAGCCGGTTGGAGAGCTCGGTGACGGTCAGACCGTGATCGGTATCGGCGAGCAGCTTGAGAACTCGGAGCCCTCGGTCGAGAGTCTGCGAGGTTTCCGCGGTCACGACACCTCTCCCTCTGTGGTGAGCGGCGGTGAACTCTCAAAGCCAAGGCTCCGCCGGTCCCATCGGCGACGCATGGAGAGGCCGCCGGATAAGGCCATGGCACCGGCTGCGCTCCCGTGGCGGCGCTGCCACGGGGCGTTTCGATGCGGGGACAGTAGCGAGCGGGTCCCGCTCAGCGGAAGGCCTCGTCCAGAATCCGGGCGCCGAATCCCCCTATGTGGCCTTTGCGCAGCCGCTCGGTGTGCCTATTTGTCATGACCCCAGTCTCAGAACCTCCATACCGTCCCGGCAGTGTGAACGGGTTCGAAGAGCGCCGAAAGGCGGTCGCGGACCGGGGCCCGAAGCCGGACGGGGCCCGTGCGAACCTCCGCACGGACCCCGTCCCGCGTTCCGTAGAAACGGCTCAGCCCGACCTCGGGCTCAGCCCGTCACCGCATCCGGGTGGCCCACTCCTGGACCTTCTTGATGCGTTCGCGCAGCTGACCCGCCGTCGCCTCCGCGCTCGGCGGTCCGCCGCAGACCCGCCGCAGCTCGGTGTGGATCACCCCGTGCGGTTTGCCGCTCTGGTGGACGTACGCGCCGACCATCGTGTTCAGCGACTTCCGCAGCTCCAGCAGCTCCTTGTGGGAGACCACCGGCCGCCGCTCGGCCGGCAGCTCCAGCAGGTCCGCCTCCGCGTCGGGCCGCTTCCGGCTGTGCGCGATCTGCCGGGCCTGCCGCTTCTGCAGCAGCATCTGCACCTGGTCCGGTTCCAGCAGGCCGGGGATGCCGAGGTAGTCCTGCTCCTCCTCGCTGCCCGGGTGGGCCTGCATGCCGAACTCGGCGCCGTCGAACAGCACCCGGTCGAACACGGCGTCGGACTCCAGCGCCTCGAAGGGCAGCATGTCCTGCTCGCCGGTGTCCTCGTCCTCCTGCCGGTTCGCCTCGTCCATCTCCTTCTCGGACTCGGCGTACGGGTCCTCGTCCTCGCCGGCCTTCTTCGGCTTGTCGAGCACGTGGTCGCGCTCGACCTCCATCTCGTTGGCGAAGCCGAGCAGGTAGGGGATGGTCGGCAGGAACACGGAGGCGGTCTCGCCGCGCCGCCGCGAACGCACGAAGCGGCCGACCGCCTGGGCGAAGAACAGCGGGGTGGAGATGGTGGTGGCGTACACGCCGACCGCGAGGCGCGGTACGTCCACGCCCTCGGACACCATCCGGACCGCGACCATCCAGCGGTCGTCGTTCCCGCTGAAGTCGTCGATCCGCTTCGAGGCGCCCGTGTCGTCGGAGAGGACCACGGTCGCCTTGGTGCCGGTGATCTCGCGGAGCAGCTTGGCGTACGCCCGCGCCGAGTCCTGGTCGGAGGCGATGACCAGGCCGCCGGCGTCCGGGATGCCCTTGCGGACCTCGGTCAGCCGCTGGTCGGCGGCGCGCAGCACGTTCGGCATCCAGTCGCCGCGCGGGTCCAGCGCGGTGCGCCAGGCCTGGCTGATGGCGTCCTTGGTCATCGGCTCGCCGAGCTTGGCGGCGATCTCGTCGCCCGCCTTCGTCCGCCAGCGCATGTTGCCGCTGTAGGAGAGGAAGATGACGGGCCGGACGACGCCGTCGCCGAGGGCGTTGCCGTAGCCGTAGGTGTAGTCGGCGGAGGACCGCCGGATCCCGTCGTTCCCCTCCTCGTACGTGACGAAGGGGATGGGGTTGGTGTCGGACCGGAAGGGCGTTCCGGTGAGCGCGAGCCGCCGGGTCGCCGGGTCGAAGGCCTCCAGGCAGGCCTCGCCCCAGGACTTGGAGTCGCCGGCGTGGTGGATCTCGTCCAGGATCACCAGGGTCTTGCGCTGCTCGCACCGGTTGCGGTGCAGCATCGGGCGCACGCCCACGCCCGCGTAGGTGACGGCGACCCCATGGTACTCCTTGCTCAGCGGCCCGGCCGAGTACTCGGGGTCGAGCCGGATGCCTATCCGGGCCGCGGCCTCCGCCCACTGCTTCTTCAGGTGCTCGGTGGGGGCGACCACGGTCACCTGCTGCACCACGTGGTGGTGCAGCAGCCAGGAGGCGAGGGTGAGCGCGAAGGTGGTCTTGCCCGCGCCGGGGGTCGCGACCGCGAGGAAGTCCCGCGGCTGGGTCTGGATGTACTTGTCCAGCGCCCCCTGCTGCCAGGCACGCAGCTTGCTGGCCGTGCCCCAGGGGGCGCGGCCGGGAAAGGCGGGTGAGAGGTGGTGGGAGGCGGTAGTAGTCACGGTCTCCGGTTCGTCGCTCTCGGCAGTCGTACGTAGGACAACCGGGCCACCCTACCGGGCCTTTCGCGTGCCGCGTGGCGGGACAGGCCCGTGACCTCGCGGGGTGCGGCGAGGGTCACACGGCGGTGCCGTGCAGCCGGCGCAGCCGGTCCGCGATCCGGCCCGTGTCGGCGAGGGAGCCCTCGGCGACCTCGATCACCAGGTCGTACGCGGCGTCCTGGTCGACCTCGGCCAGGTCGGTGCCGTTGACCGCGAGGAAGGTCACCGCGGCCAGCCAGGCGGTGCGTTTGTTGCCGTCCACCAGAGGGTGGTTGGCGGCGATGCCGTGCAGCAGCGCGGCGGCCTGTTCGAACCGGTCCCGGTACGCGGACACCCCGTACATCCGTGCCCGCGGACGCCGCACCGCCGACTCCAGCAGGCCCGGGGAGCGCAGCTCCACCGGCTGGTCCTTGGCGAGACAGGCATACCGCGCGAGGTCCATCACCTCGGCGACCGTGAGGTGCCGCGCGGCCGGCACCGGCCCGGGCTCCACGGGAGCCGGGGCGGCTGCCCCGGACCTGCCGCGCGGCTCGGGGGAGGTCATTCGCCCAGCCGCTTCAACAGGGGCGCGTGCCGGCGCGCCAGCCGCTCGGCCTCCCGGCCGACCAGTCGGCGGTCGGCGCGCAGGGCCTCCCGTACGGCGTCCGCCGCCCACTCCTCGGAGCTGCAGCCGACGGCATCGGCCAGGTCGTCGAGCTGCGCGCGTTCGGCGGCGGAGAGCCACAGGGTGATCTCGTTCACACGGCGAGAATAGGGTCCGGGAACGGGCGACTCACCCGGATTTCGCCCCGGGAGGCAGCGGAACTGCGGGCGCCTGGTCGGGGGCGGGCGCTTGGTCCAAGACGGAAGCGGGGGCCGGGTCCGGGTCCGGCGCGGGGTCGAGGCGGGTGGCAACCCATGCGCCCACCAGCGCCACGCAGGCCATCGGCAGGAACACCACCACGAACGCACCCGGGTGCGAAGCGGAACCGGCCCCCTCGCCGAGGGTGTGGGCCGCTCCCACCGCTCCCCCGCCCAGCGCGGCGAACGCCGCACCGCCGCCCGCCAGCAGCACCACGTTCGCCAGCGCGTCCGAGATCTGCAGGGCGGCGGAGTTGGTGCCCGCCTCCTCCGGCGGCGACAGCTTCAGCAGCAGCACGCTGGTGGAGCCGATCACCAGGCCCATGCCCAGGCAGCCCACCCCCCAGGCCAGCGCCAGGGTCCACACCGGCACCGATTCGATCAGCACGGCCGGCGCGGCGGCGATGGCGACCGCGACCAGCACCATGCCCAGCACCATCAGCCGCACCCGGTACGGCGCCATCCGCCCCTTCGACTGGATCCAGGACCCGCCCGCCCAGGTCAGCCCGCCCAGCGCCAGCGAGAACCCGGCCATGGTCGGGCTCATACCGCGCTGGGTGACCAGCATCAGCGGTACGAAGCTCTCGGCGGCGATGAACGACCCCGCCGCCAGCCCGCGCAGCAGCACCACCGAGGGCAGCCCGCGCCGGGCCAGATAGGTGCCGCGCGGCAGCAGCCCGAGGACCGCCGGCACCAGCAGAGCCGCGCCCGCGACCCCCGGCAGCACCGACAGCCAGCGCAGGTCCTGGGCGGCGTACTGGAGCAGCCCGGCACCCAGCGAAATCCCGAGGGCCAGCCGGATCCGGCGCCGGTCGAACGGTACGGGCGGCCCTCCCGGCTCCACCGGCCCGGAGGCGGTCCGGCGGATCGCGGGTAGTGCGACCGCGAGCGGCACGACGACCAGTGCGGGAATCCCGAGGAACACCCACCGCCAGCCGAGGTGCTCGGTGACCGTCCCGGAGGCCAGCGGCCCGACGATGGACGGCACCACCCAGCTGGCCGCGAAGGCCGCCATGATCGCAGGCCGCATCCGCTCGTCGTAGGCCCGGCTGACCACCACGTACAGCGCGACGATCACCAGACCGCCGCCGAAGCCCTGCACGGCCCGCCCGAGCACGAACAGCCACATCGCCTCGGCGGCCCCGGAGAGCACCAGCCCGGTCGCGAAGGAGGCGATCCCGACGCCCAGGGGCCGCAGCGGCCCGGCCCGGTCGGCCCACTGGCCGGACAGCACCATGCCGAACAGGCTGGTCGTGAAGTAGGCGGAGAAGGCGAAGGCGTACAGCCCGATGCCGTCGAGCTCGCGGGCGGCGACGGGCATGGCGGTACCCACGGCGGTCGCCTCGAACGCGATCAGGAAAATCACGGAGATGATCCCGATGCTGAGCGTCCGGTGCGCGGGCCCGAGAATCCCGCCACCGCCGTCGCGCGGGTCCGGCGCAGCGGGCGGGGATATCTCGTCGGCACGGGGCTCAAGGGCGCTCATCGCCCCAGGCTAAGGGGCATCCCCGGGTTTTGCCCCTTTCCTCGCACCCTCCCTTCGACGGATCGTCCCCTCCTCCAGCAGCCCTAGGACCATCCCCGACACCGGGCTTTGTGAACGCACCATGGCAGTCACATTGCAGCCCCCGGATTCCCCTTCCGACCCCGGCCCGGCCCGCCGTACGGTCATGCCATCTCCACCACACAGCCGTGTGCCCGAGTGGTTGAGGGACCCGCCTGCAAAGCGGGTTACGCCGGTTCGATTCCGGTCACGGCTTCCACCAAAGGCCGCCCGGCCGTCGCTCCGGGCGGCCTTCACCATGCCCTCAGGACCCGCCGGCGGGGGTGGGGCTCGGTGCACACTGAAGTTCCTTCTGGGCGAAGGCGAAGTATTTGCGGATCAGGTCGATATTCGCGGCCCGCGGCGGCTTCGGCCCCGCCGGAAGCTTCCAGCTGTGGATCATGAGCTCGACGTTGTCCGTGCCCGATGGCCGCTCGCACCGGAAGGCGACCGCCGCGCCCTTGTCCCAGACGACCGCTTCATCCCCGAGGGCGATCCGGTCGGGCTTCTCGCGTGGGAAGTCGTACAGCAGGCCTACGTCGACGCGGCTCTTGTCCGCCTCCGCCTTAAATCGGAACAGCCCGTCCACTGTGATATTGCAGTCCGCATCAATCGCCATGGGACTGACGGATTCCTCAACCTGGATCTTCTTTCCCTCTCCGAGCAGAGGCAAGAGGTCAGACCGGTCAAATGCGTTCCAGCACATCCTCTCCGGACCCTGCGGTACGGAGGGCCCCTCGTCGGAACAGGCCGACACTCCGGCGGCCAGGATGAGCGCCACGGGAAGGAGGGCAGAGCCACGGCGCCAGGACATCGGGACCTACCTCCGCATTCCACGGCCGGCTGTATGCCCGTCCGCCGCTGCCGTTGAAGCTTCGCCCTTGAGA
The DNA here is from genome assembly GCF_008642295.1 of Streptomyces venezuelae. GTDB lineage: Bacteria > Actinomycetota > Actinomycetes > Streptomycetales > Streptomycetaceae > Streptomyces > Streptomyces venezuelae_C. The sequence continues at coordinate 2,814,174 of NZ_CP029190.1, forward strand.
TCGTTAATGTCGTGGCGGGACATTTCGGTGCCGACTGCCGCCCTCTCAACGGCATCGGCGGCGGCCTTCTTGACGGCCTCCTCGGCGTCGAGGTAGTCCCGCTCCGCCTTCTCGTCCACGTCTGCGGCCTCTTTGGCCATGTCCTTCTGGGCGCTCTCGACCACGCTGTTCGCGATGTCCTCCTGCAGCCAGCCCACAAGATCACCGGCAATGGGAAACAGTTCCACGTACTTGGCTCCCGCCATGGAAATACCCCGGTTCACCCAGTTCGCTGTGGTCTCCACGCCCTTGACGTAGTCCTCCCCGCGCAGCTTCTCGTCCTCGCGCAGGCCGTCGGCCCGGGCCTGGGACAAGATCCCGGCGATCTCGCCGCCCGGGTGCGTCACCGCCCTGATCGCTGCGTCGGGCTGGCTGTGGTCGTCCCGCTGCTTGATGACGTCGTTGACCATCACCGAGGTGACCGTCTGATGAGCATTCGTGATCGCGCCGTACGCCTCCGGGTCCTGGGCGATCGCCCCGAGGAACTTCGACATCTCGTACTTGTCGAACTCCGCCATCACCTCGGGCCCCTTGATATGACCGCCCTCGTTCCCGAGCGCAGCCTGCATGTCCGCCGCATACTCCGCCGCCATCTGCCCGAACACCCCGGACAGGCCGGACAGCGGTTCGCCTTCTTCGCCCGCCTTGGCGACCAGGTCCGGGTTGTCGCCGATCTTGTCGACCACCCGTTCCATCACATCGGTCATCGGACCCGTATGCGTCACGGGCTGCGCGTCCACGTCGCCGGCCGGGCGACCGCTGACCGCGGCCATCAGAGCGCCGCCCAGCGCCTCCTGGCCCGGCAGGAACACGCCGCCCTTGCCGTCGAAGCCACTGACCCATGCCTTCTTGTCGAGCATGTAGTCGACCATGCCCTGGTCCTTGCCGTGCTGCCCGTCGACGGCCTTGTCCGCGAGCGTCACGATGCCGTCCTTGTTGCTGTCCTCTCGGACCGGCTCGTTGAAGAAGGCCGTCGCCGCGTCCGGGTTGTTGCCGAGCGCCTCCATCAGGCCGGTCAGCGGGTAGAACCCTGACCCGCCTTCGCTGTTGTGGTTCAGCGCCGCATTCAGCCCGATGGGAGCGCCGTGCTCCCATGCCTTCGGGTTCTTCCGGTCCATGGCGACCATGTCGCGGCCGACGGAGGTGAGGAAGTCCTTGTCGTACGTGCCCTCGCGGAGCAGCGCTCCGAGCGCCTGGTAACCGTAGATCGTGGCGCCCGGGCCGGCGATACGGCGGCTGGCGTCGATCTCCTTGCGGCCCGCCTTCATCAGCTCGGTCGTCCAGGCGGCGTCCAGATGGTTCGGCACGTTCTTCTGCGTGGCCAGGCCCAGCATCGCCCCCATGTCGCTCTGGATGTTCGCGACCATGTCGATCCGGTCCTGCCCGGCCTTGCCCAGGCTGGTCGCGTCCAGCGAGAGCACGGTGTAGGCGTGGAGCGTCCCTTCGGCTCCCACCTGGCGGTAGAAGGCCGTGGCGAATTCCGGGTCCTGACGGTTGTCGTCGAGCAGTTCCTCCAGCTCGCGCAACGCCTCCGGATTGCGGGCCGTGCCCCCCTTGACCAGCTTGTCCATCAACGTGGCGGCGCGGTCGGCCTGTTCACCGTCCAGGGTGGTGTACTTCGGCCTGGTGAAGTTGTGTTCGTCGGTGACGTTGGCCTGGAGCGCGCGGGCGAGGGACTGGTCCGCGTCATCGCAGCTCTCGATCAGGGCGTCGATCTTCCGCTGCCACTCACCGCGGTGCCGCTGTGCGGTCTGCATGTACTCGGGGTCGTGGCGGGCCGCGTTCTCCGTACCCGGATCGGGGAACGGCACCCGGGACACCCGGCCGTCCGCGTCCACCCGGAATCCGGCCTTCGGCGCGTCCACCTCCGCGGCCTGCTTCAGCTGGTCACGCGCCTCCTTGAAGGTGGTGTGGGCGTCACCGAGCAGCTGATGGACGCCCTTGGCCTGGGCGGCGGCGTCCTCGAACTCCTTGGCCACCTTCGCGATGAACGGCCGCCCGGCTCCGGCCGTCACCCCACTCCACTCGGCTTTGTCGGCCTTGGCCTTCATGCCCTCACGAGCTTCCCGGGCCAGCTCCTCCAGCTTGCCGACCATCGCACCCCAGTCGGTCACCGCCGTCTGAAGCTTGTCCAGGGGTGCGTTCATCACGTTCTCGAATGTCAGCATGTGCCGGTCCCTGTCCTTACGTGAGGCACTCGTCGACTCACCATTTCGTCACCGCCACCTAGGCCTCGGGAACCGACGCGGGAAGGTCTTCCGAGCGGTCGGGAAGACCGCCGCTGTTCTGGCAGCCGAGGTCCTTGGCGATGGCGAGCGCCGCCGAGTGCATGACGGCCACGTAGTCGGGACGGAGGACGTCCGCGCCCTTCCTCCCGTCCCGCTTGTCGCGGAACGTGAGGCGGATCTGGAGGGGGAGGTCGTCGGTGGAGCCGACCCGGGGGCTGGCGCAGTTGTACCGGAGGTGCATGCGGTTCGCTCCGTGGATCACGGCCGGACCGCGGTCCTTCTCCCCGGCGCCGACGTGCTTCTTGTCACCGGCGATCCAGAGCTCCGCGTACGGCACGCTCCCCGCCTTCGGCCTTCCCGACGCCCGGCACATCTCTCCCTCCAGGTCGCCGAAGCCCTGTCCGGTCTCGTACCTGCCTTGCAGCCCCTTGCCGACCGCCTGGAGGTCCAGGTCATACGTCTCGTCCCGCAGCCTGAACTCCGTGGAGTCGAGCACCCGCTCCAGAGCGGCGGCGCCTTCCGGGCCGAACAGCCCCTGGCAGATCTGCACCGCGGATCCGTAGGCCGGCTCCGGTTTCGGCTCCGGCTTCGCGGAAGGCTCGGACGTACTGCATCCGGTCGCCAGTACGAGGACGGCGAACCCGCACCCGAGCATGTGGAACCGCCGGTACGCCGCGATCACTTGTTGCCCGTTTCGGGGTCATGGCCCTGCTGGTCGGCCAAGTCGTTACCGGTGCCGTAGCCGATCTGCCTGGACTCCATCAGATCGTTGCCGAGCTCGCTCAGTGGGTCGATGTTGTGCCGCTCCATGAACTCCCTCAGCGGTGCCTTCGCACTGTGCTCGCCCGCCTGGTACATCTCCTTCGTGGTGGCGTGCGTCTTTTCATCCACCTCGTCCTTGTTCCTCTCCACCGCATCGGAGGACCACTCCCCGATGACGGAGGAAGCGGCCTGTTCCACTGCACCGCTGCCCACGTCCACGGCCAGCGGTACGAGAATCGCCGCCGCGCCGGCAGCCGCTGCGGTGGCCGGAAGGAACGCGACACCCGCCGCGATGGCGGCTGTGGTGCCGAACTCCACCCAAGCTGCCCGCTGCTCGTGGGCACCCCAGTCGGTCACCGCCGTCTGAAGCTTGTCCAGGGGTGCGTTCATCACATTCTCGAACGTCAGCATGCGCCTGCCCCTGCCCTTACTTGAGGTACTCGTCGACCTTGGACTGTGTGAACGCGGCATGGATCTGCGCGTCCTGCTTTCCCATGGAATTGACGGAGTAGTTGAGGCTGTTGGAGATGTGCGCGCAGCCCGCGAGCAGGGTCTTCAGCTGCGAGTCCCACCGCTCCTGCGCCGTGAGCAGGGCGGCCCCGCTCGCGAAAGCCTCGCCCTTGAGCTGGGTGCCGGCCTCGGCGGTGGCGGTCTTGGCGTGCGCGCCGTCGCGGGACAGCCGGCTGTGGAGGACGTGCGCATCGTGGCCGATGGCCCCGATGTGGTCCTGGTTGAGCAGCAGGTCCTCGTTGCCGCCACCGGCTCCGCCGGGGTCGGCCGGCAGCTGGTTGAGCCGCGTACCGACGTTCGCGGCGGCGGCTGCCCTGGCGGTGGACCACTCTTCGTCGAACGACATGACGGCTCAAGTCCTGTTCTGTTCTGTTGGCTGGTCAGCGGTTCCTTGCGCGTACGGCCACGACGGTGACGGCTCCCCCGATGAGCACGGCGGCACCGAGCCCGAGGGCGATCCAGGGCAGGCTGCTGCCGTCGTCACTGTTGCTGTCGGCGGCGGCGGCCTTGTCGGACTGCTCGGCTGCCGGTGCGGAGCCGGCGGGCGCGGGCGCAGGTGAGTTCGGCGGAGCCGATGCAGCTGCGGCCAGGTCGGGCAGCGGCCACTCGTTGGCGGGGCCGGGGTCACCGGGGTTGGTCAGGGCGATCCGGGGACGGACCACGCCGTAGCCGATGTGGTCGTTCCGCTGGACTCCGTCGCGGGGCTTGCCGGCGGTGTTGAGGAGGACGCGGAGGACCTGGTTGTTGGTCCAGTCGGGGTGGGCGGACCAGATGAGGGCGGCGGAGGCGGAGGCGAGGGCTGACGCGTCGCTGGTTCCGTGTGCCTTGCACACCCCGCTCTGCTTTGTGCACGCGGTGACGATGTCCATTCCGGGCGCGGCGAGGTCCACCTGGGGGCCCTTCTGGGACTCCGCAGTGGCGTTGCCCTGCTGGTCGATGGCGCCCACGCCGACTGCGCCTGGCGTACCGGCCGGATAGAGGACGTTGTTCCTACCCTGCCCGTCATTACCCACACCAGCAAAGATCAACTTACCCTTGGACACGGCATACTTGACCGCTGCGACACGAGCGGGATCATCTGCGACGCCATCCCCACCGCTAGCCATAGAGATGTTGATGACCTTGGCATCCGAGTCCGCCGCGTACCGGATTGCCTGCGTCCAGGTCGGTTCCTGCGTGTTGCTCGCCTCGTCACGCACGCGGATCGGAAGGATCTTCACACCTGGCGCGAGACCGAAGGCACCGTCGCCAGAGGGATGCTTACCCGTTCCAGCGATCATTGCGGCAATGCCTGTGCCGTGGTTGGCGACGTCCTTACGTTCATCTCCTGGGGCATTCGTCGCCAGGTTCTTGCCGGGCAGAACCTGCCCTTCCAGCTCAGGGACGCGACCGACACCGGTATCAATCACCGCGACCGTGATCCCTTTACCGGTGCTGGTCTTCCACATCTCGTCGGCCTTCATGGAGTCGAGATGCCATTGCTGCGACCTAATGGACGCCGCGTGGGCCGGAGTCGCGGCGACTCCGGCCAACAGCAGACCCATGAGAACAGATGTGGCCTTCCGCATGCGCATCTCGTACAGAATCCGTTCGCTCAGTCGACTACCGGCGGGACAACACGACGATCACCCTGCCAGGTCTCCTCGTCCTCGGACAGGTAGTCCGGACGTTCGCCGTTCTCGCGCTCCGGACGCCGGCCCGGCGTCTGATTGCCGCGGACCAGCCCTGCACCACCCTGCGTGAAGGGCCGGGCACCAGCGGTGGCACCAGTGGCCCCGCCTGCCGGACGGCCCCCGACGATACCGCCGGGCTCGCTGGCCAGCCGACGACCCGCACCGGGCACGCTGCCGCCCTGGGCGCCACCGCCGAATCCGCCGCCTCCCATGCCGGGGCCGTAAGCGCCTCGTCCGGCCTGACCGGTGCCGCCTTCGCCGATGACCGTGCCGCGGTGGAGTCCGGACGTCGGGCCTGTCGTGTTGACCTGACGTCCACCGTGGATTCCGGAGTCACGCGGCGGGAGGGCATTGGGCCCGACGAGCTTGCTGACCGGCGGAGACCCGGGGCCGGGGGCCCCGGGGATGCCGGGGATACCCGGGATACCGGGGACCTGGCGGCCTGGACCGGGACCGTGCGTGGGCGGACCACCGACCGGCGGAAGCATCACAGGCGGTACCGGCCCGGTCGGTGGAGCGCCAGGGCCGGGCGACGGGGCAACCGGGATGACCGGTGTGGTCGTCTGCGGCGGCAGGGTCTTGACGCTGTCCAGATCGGTGTTGACGTCCCTATCGGGCACGGGCGGCAGCGTGGGAGACCCCGGCCCCCGATCCGGCACCGGCGGGACCGTCGACGGGGTGGTGGGGTCAGGGTTCTTCGGCTGGTGACCGGGGACCCAACCGGGCTCCGACGAGGGACCACGGGTGTCGCCGCTCGGGGGCGCGTAGTTCGCCTCGCGCAGGCCATTGCGGAGAGCGGGATCCCCACCCGAGCGGCTGATCTCCTGAGCGCCGTCAATGTTCGTCGGAACAACTTCCGGCGGCGCAGGCGGAAACGTAGGAATCGGCGCCGCATTCATCTGCGTCGTGGACGCCTCATACGACTGCGCCAGCTTGTTCATCTGCTGTACCGCCTCGAGCCGGTCCCCGGCCAGCTTCGAGTGTGCCGTCATGCCGATCTTCTGCGCGTCCGGGTCGTTGCGGGCCTCCCGCGACGCCTCCAGGTTGTCGTACGCACCCTGGTCGTACGCCGGCATGTTCGCCTTGACCTCGACGATCGTCTGCGCCGCGTTGACCATCCACTCGCCGCCGGTCTTGCTGTACTCGCCCAGTCGCAGCGTCGAGTTGCCCAGCCGGTTCACCCAGTTCTGGAAGGCCTCTGCCGCCTGGCCCTCCCAGTTCTCGACCTTGTGGTTCTTCAGGTCGTTGCCGATCTTCGTGATCTCGATCTCGGCGTCCTTCAGCAGCTGGCCGCGCGTCTTGACCTTCTCACCGTCCACCGAGGCCAGCATCGCCAGCAGTTCCTTGTGCGAGTAACCCTCGAAGTTCGTCGCCATTACATGTCACCCCCGGCCGTGCTCTCGTTGGTGCCCTGGCCCGTGGACGGCTGTCCGCCGTTGGAAGCCGGGTCCTTTGCGGGCTCGCCCGGCTTGGGCGCCTCGGGGTCGCGCCCCGGTACGTACTGTTCGTGCGCCTGCCGCTGCAGCGCGCGCATCCGCGCCTTGACGTCCTCGTCCATGTTCTCGTAGCCCACCCGGGACGCCTCGATCGCGATCGCCAGCGACTCGATCTGGTTCGCCAGCGCCTTCGAGAGGTTCTCCATCTCCGAGCGGACCTTGTTGTACGCCGTGTGCAGGCCCTGCGCCTCCGTGAAGCCGGTCCCCAGGTCGCCCGCCCCCAGGGTGCCGTCGGCGAACTTGCCGTGCTCCGCCTTGGAGCCCTTCAGCTGGTCCAGCAGGGCGTCCACGCGCTTCTTGTAGCTCACCATCGACTCGTGTTCGACGTACAGAGCAGGCGCCTGTGCCGCAATCAGGCCCTTGTTCGCCAACGAGAGCATGTTGCCGCCCGGTACGAACGGCAGCACCGCATCAATCGCATCCCCAGCCACGATGGCCTCCCCGTCTCCCCGTCTCTCCCCGTTGTCGCGGCGTTTCCGCCGCTCCCCGTCCCGTTCCCGTTCGCACCTGTTGGCGTGCAGTGCGCGCGGGTTCGTGCAGACTCGCCGTCAACTCTATCGAGCGGTGCCGACAGGCCCAAGCCCGGGGTTGCACGTGCAATGCGACAGCTACGGGCTCAATGCGGGGCAGACGGTCAGGAGTTGGGCACCGCCACCGCCGCAGAGGGCCGGATCGGGAGCCTGTTGACCGGGCGGCCCGTGGCCGCACGCACCGCCGAGGCCACCGCCGCCGGGGCCGTGACCACCGGGACCGCGCTCGCCGCCTTCGCGCCGAAGGGGGCCACCACGTCCCGCTCCTCGACGAGTTTGACGATACGGACGGCCGGCGCGTCGAGCGAGGTCGGCAGGGCATATCCCGTCAGGTCGGGGTGCCGGACCAGGCCCGCGGCGGTGCGCAGGTTCTCGGTGAGGGCCGCGCCGACGCCCTGGGTGACGCCCGCCTCGATCCGGGCGGCCAGCTGCCGCGGGTTGAGGACCCGGCCGACGTCCTGCGCGACGGCGAGTTCGACGACCCGTACCGAGCCGAGTTCGACGTCGACGTCGACCACCGCGCGGATCGCACAGAAGGCGAGGCCGACGAAGGCGTCGCCCTGCCCGTCCGCGTCCAGCGGCTCGGTCGGGTGCGGACGGCACTGGGCGGTGGCCCAGAGCTCCTTGCCCTCCAGGGCCTCCGCCACCGTGGTGGAAAAGGCCCCGTCGTACGAGGTGATGCGGCCGTCCGCGATCTGCAGCAGCTCGGTCGACATGCCGAACTTGGCGGCCATCGGCTGCAGGAGCTGGGTACGGACCATCTTGGCGGCCCGTTCCACCGCACCGCCCGACACCCAGGTGTGGCGGCCGTGCGTGGCCGGGCCGGCCGGCGGCTGGTCGGTGTCGACCGGGGCGATCAGCACCTCGTCCACGCCCAGGGTCTCCTGGACGATCTGACGGGCGAGGGTGGCGAAGCCCTGTCCGGTCTCGACGGCGGCGCAGATGACGGTGGCCGTGCCGTGGCTGACCTTGACGGTGGCGGTGGAGACCTCGTCGGTGCCCTCGGCCCCGAGCATGTGGACCATGCCGATGCCGTAGCCGACCCCGCGCCGGACCGCGCCGGGCTCGCCCGCGCCCTCCGGGCCGCCGGGCAGCAGCCACTCCTCCTCCGGGGTGTCCTTGGGGAGCGAGGGCAGTTCGAAGTCACGGACCGCGCGCAGGAGTTCGGCGACGGGGGCCGGGCAGGTGACGGTCTGGCCGGTGGGGAGCAGGTCCCCGGTGGCCAGGACGTTGCGAAGGCGCAGTTCGGCGCCGTCGAGGCCGAGTTCGGCGGCGAGCTTGTCCATCTGGCCCTCGTACGCGGCACAGACCTGGAGCGCGCCTTCGCCGCGGACGTGCCCGGACGGGGGGTTGTTGGTGCGGACGGCCCAGCCCTCGACGAAGGCGTGCGGGACCACGTACGGGCCGCAGGCGAACGCGACGGCGGCGGCGAGGGATTCGGCCGAGGAGTCGGCGTACGCACCCGCGTCCATCAGGATCTGCGCCTCGACCTTGACCAGCCGGCCCTCCGCGTCCGCGTGGTGGCGGTAGCGGAGCAGGGTCGGGTGCCGGTGGGAGTGGCCGAGGAAGGATTCCTCGCGGGTGGCGGCGAGTTTCACCGGGCAGCCGGTGCGCAGCGCGAGGAGGCCGAGGGGGAGCTGGTAGCCGGAGTCCTCGCGGTCGGCGGTGGCACCGGGGACGCCGGTGACGACCACCTTGACGCGTTCGGGTTCGAGGCCGAAGCAGGCGGCGGCGAGGTCGCGGTCGGCGTGCGGGTCGGTGGAGGCGGTGTAGATCTCGACTCCGCCGTCGGGGCGGGGCACGGCGAGGCCGGCTTCGGCGCCGATGGGGGCCGGGTCCTGGCGGCCGATCCGGTAGAGGCCCTCGACGACGACCTCGCCGGTGGCCTCCGGGTCGCCGTAGCGGAGCGGGATGTGCCGGATCAGGTTGCCGTCGGGGTGCAGCGGCGGGGCGGCGAAGGCCTGTTCGGGGTCGGTGACGGGGTCGAGGAGCTCGTACTCGACGGTGATCGCGGCGGCGGCGAGGCGGGCGGCGTCGGGGTGGTCGGCGGCGACGGCGGCGATGGGTTCGCCGTGGTGGCGGACCACGTCGTGGGCGAAGACCGGGCGGTCGGAGATCCGCCGGCCGTGGGTGGTGGCGCCGGGGACGTCGGCCTGGGTGACCACGGCCCGGACGCCGGGCATCTGCGCCGCCGCGCTGGTGTCGATGGAGAGGATCCGGGCGTGGGCGTGCGGGGAGCGCAGCACGGCAGCCCAGAGCAGGCCCTCGGCCCAGAGGTCGGCGGCGTAGGGGAAGGTGCCCTCGGCCTTGGCGCGGGCGTCGGCGGGCATCACGGAGGCGCCGATTCCGCGCGGCACCTGGTGGGGCGCGGAGTCGGTGGGGGCGGCGCCTTGGGCGGTGGCGGTGGCTGTGGTGATTCCGATGGCCGTCGCCGCGTCGCTGGCGGTCACGCCATGCCTCCGTGGTGGTCGGGGTGGATCCCGCCCTCGCCGGGCGGGGCCTGGTGCGGAATGCGGGGTTCGGCCGAAGCCGCCGCTTCGGACGCGGCCTCGGCGGCTCCGGCGGTCGCCGCGGCGGTCGCTGCCTCGGTCGCCGCCTCGCGCTCGGAGACCACCTCGCGGACGGCGTCGAGCACGCCGTGGTAGCCGGAGCAGCGGCAGAGGTTCCCGCAGAGGGCCTGGCGGGTCTCCAGCTCGCTGGGGGCGTGGTTGCCCTCCAGCAGGTCGTGGATGGTCATGGCCATGCCGGGCACGCAGAAGCCGCACTGTACGGCGCCGGACCGGCAGAGGGCCTGCTGTACGTCGGAGAGCTCGCCGTCGGTGGCGAGCCCCTCGACGGTACGGACCTCCGAGCCGGCCGCGGTGGCGGCCGGGACCAGGCAGGAGTTGACGAGCCGGCCGTCGACCTGCACGGCGCAGGCGCCGCACTCGCCCTGCGAGCAGCCGTCCTTGGCCCCGGCGAGGCCGAGGCGCTCGCGCAGCACGTAGAGCAGCGATTCGCCGATCCAGGCGCCGGTGACGGGGCGGTCCGCGCCGTTGACGCGGAGCACGTAGGAGGCGAGGGGGTGCTCGGCGCTGTGTACGACGGCGGGGGCCTCGTGGGCGGCCCCGGCGTACGGTTCCCCGGGCACGGCCGTGTCCTTGCCGGACGGGGCGACGCCATCGGGCGTGCTCTGCCCGGCCGGCGCCTCGCCCGCGCCGTCGGCCGCGGGCTGCTCGGCCGCGGGCTGCTCGGCCTCGGCGTACGGGGCCGTGGCCGTGGCGTGCCCGTCCGGCGCCCCGCCGGTGCCACCGGCTTCCGCCCGCTCCGCCTCGTCGGCCCCGCCGACCGGCGGGGCCTGCCCGGCCTCGGCGTACGGGGCGACGCCCTCGGCCGGTCCCTCGCCGGCGCCGTCGGCCGAAGCCTGCGCCGCCTCGGTGTACGGGGCTCCGGCCGCGGCGGGGCCACCCGGCAGGGCGGTGCCTTCGGCCGGGGTGTGCCCGGCCGGCACGAACGCGCTCGCGCCCGCACCGCCCGGCAGGGCGGTGCCCTCGGGCGGGGTGTGCCCGGCCGGCTCCGCCTCGGCGTACGGAGCGGCCCCCGCCGGGGTGTGCTCAGCGGGCGCGAACGCACCCGTTCCTGCGGCTTCCGCCGGCCTGGCCTGCACGTCGTCGGCGTACGGAACGCCGACCGCGGCGAACGCGCCCGCGCCCGCAACGCCCGGCACTGCGGTGCCCTCCGCCGGCGTGTGCCCGGCCGCGCCGAACAGGCCCGCGCCCGCGCCCGCAACCCCCGGCGCGGCGACACCCTCCGCCGGGGTGTGCCCGGCCGGCGCGAACGCGCTCGCGTTCGAGACGCCCGGCACGGCGGTGCGCTCCGCGCCTGTTTCCGGGGTGTCCCCCGCCGCGGGCGGCATGGCGCCGAAGAGGTTGAGGCCTGTGGCCAGGGTGTGGTCCGGGGCGGCGTACGCCGCTTCCGTGCGGGGGGCCGGGATCGAGTCGTGCGGGCCGGGGTGCTGGCGTTCCGAGGTGACCGGGGCCGGGGCCGCGCCGTGGGCCGCCTCGATGTCCGGGGCCGGGTGCACCGGCTCGTCCTCCGCGAGGGTGCCCACGCCGGGCCCGCCCAGCACCCGTCCGCCCGCCGCAGGCGCAGGCGCAGGCATGGGCGCGTACGCCCGTACCCCGTCGAACTCCTGCGGCGCGCTCGCCCACGGCGCCGCCGCCCCGCCCGGCAGGGTCGCCGGTGCCTGGCTCCAGTCGGCCACCGGGGCCGCCCACTGGCCGGTGTCGCCGGAGCCCGGAGCGGCGACCGCCTCGGCCGGCTGCTCCATCGCCTCGGCGAAGTGCCACTCCGCCGTGGCGCCCGAGTCGGGCTCCGCACCCGCCGGCCCCGGGGCCGGGGCCACCGCGGCCCCCGCGTCGGGCCAGTGCACCGGCATGGCCCATGTCCCCGTCGTCGCCGCGGGGTCCGTGCTCGCCGCCGGCTCCACCGGCTCCGCCGGAACCGGCGGCACCGCGATCACCGGCGGCACGATCACCGGCGGGACGTACCCGTGCCCGGGCGCCGCCAGCGGTTCGCCGGTGCCCGTGGCGTTCAGCATGTCCTCGGGGAGTTTGACGAACGCGGTCGCGTCGGAGTCGTACTCGCCCCCGTGCGGGACCGGCTCCCAGCCCCAGCCGCCGCCCGTGTTCCCCATACCGTCGCCGCCGTCGCCGCTCACGTGCCCGTGCCCGTTCTCGTTCTCGCTCATGAGGTCAGCGCCCTTCCCAGGGCCCTCCGTGCCAGCACGGCCACCGTCCGCCGCAGCTGCAGGACTCCGGCCGGGACCGGGTCCCCCTGGTCGGGTACGCACGCGGCTGCGACGTACTCGCCGAAGGCCTCCAGCGCCTCGGGCGCGAGCCGCCGTTCCGCGTCCCAGTCGATCAGCGAGGCCACCCACTGCTCGGCCTCCAGGGGCCGCAGCGGCATCGGGGCCACCGCGCCCACCGCGATCCGGACCCCGCGCCGGGCCGGGTCCAGGACCAGCCCCACCGAGGCGATCGCCCGGCCCGGCCCGGTCCGGCCGGTCGCCTTCAGGAACACCTGCGGGGCGTGCAGCAGCGGAACCCGCACATACCCGATCAGTTCGCCGGGCCGGAGCATCTCGCGGCCGGCCAGCAGGTGGGACACGGGGATCTCGCGCCGCGCCCCGCCCGGGCCGGCGATGACCAGCACCGCTTCCAGGGCGGCCAGCACCGGCAGGGCGTCGCCCGTCGGTGCGGCCGTGACGATGTTGCCGCCCAGCGTGCCCGCGTTGCGGATCTGCGGCGGCCCGGCCGCCCGCGCGGCGGCGGCCAGGGCCGGGATCAGCGCCGCGAAGTCGGGGCGGCCCATCCGGGCGTGGGTGAGACCGGCCCCGAGCAGGGCATGCCCGTCCTGGTACTGCCAGCCGCGGATTTCGTTGATCCGGCCGAGGCCGACCAGCCCGGCCGGCCGCAGCTGGCCGGCGTTGACGGCCGCCATGAGGTCGGTGCCGCCGGCGACCGGCACGGCGGCGGGCATGGCGGCGAGTGCCGCCACGGCCTCGTCGAGCGAGGTGGGCAGCGTGACGGACTGCGTCACGGAATGCGCCGCCTGCGGTGCGTGCGTGGTCAACCCAGCTGCCCCTTCCCGATGTCCCGGTCTCGGCGCTCACGCCTGTCCGCCGTACGGTACGTGCTCACCGCCGGGACGTGGCAACTCTGGCACATCTTCCGCACCACCCCGGCGCGAGGGTGGCCCGGGCGCCCCCTGTACCCCCCTCCCGCTCCACCCCGGGAAAGAAAAGTCCGATTTCAATCTATTTACCGCTCTCGGGGCGGACTTGAGGGGCTTGGGGGGCTTGGGAGGCTTGGGGGAAGAGCTCCCCATTACCGGATTCACACGTTCGGGGGTGGCCCGTCGATCGGGCGCCCGGGTACGCCTGGCCGCCGCTGCCACGGCAACGGGCCGCCCGGCGGCCGGTAGTCCACGCCCAGCGCCGCCAGCCGCGCGTAGTGCGCCGCCGCCATCCGGGCCTCGAACCCGGCGTAGTCGCGCCGCTCCGGTTCGGGCTGACCGGACCACACCACTTCCGCGAAGGCCGCCAGCCGCGGGAACACCTGGTAGTCGATGCGGCTCTGGTTCTCCATCACCTCGGTCCACACGTTCGCCTGCGCGCCCAGTACGCGCCGGGCCGCCCCGTCCGACAACCCGGGCGGCACCGGCTCGAACCGGTACACGTCCTCCAGCGACCGCACGTACCCGATCGGCATCGGCTCCTCCGGGCCGCCGTCCTGACGGTGGTCCAGGTACACCTGCTGCTCCGGGCACATCACCACCTCGTGGCCGGCCTCGGCGGCGGCGATGCCGCCCGCGTAGCCGCGCCAGGAGGACACCGCGGCGCCGTCCGCGAGTCCGCCCTCCAGGATCTCGTCCCAGCCGATCAGCCGGCGCCCGCGGGCCGCGAGCCAGCGGTCGAAGTGCCGGATGAACCAGGACTGGAGCCCGTCCTCGTCCTTCAGGCCGAGTTCGGCGATCCGGGCCTGTGCGGTCGGCGAGGCCCGCCACTGCTCCTTGGGGCATTCGTCGCCGCCGATGTGCACGAACGGCGAGACCTCCGCCGGGAACAGCTCCAGCACCTCCTCGAAGACGCCCTCGTAGAAGCGCAGTACGGCCTCCGTCGGCGCCAGGACGTTGGGGTTGATGCCCCAGTCCTCCCAGACGCCCAGCGCCGCCGTGTCCACCACATCGGTGTTCCCGAGCTCCGGGTACGCGGCGATGGCCGCCTGCGAGTGGCCCGGCAGATCGATCTCCGGGACCACCCGGACATACCGTTGGGCGGCGTAGGCGACGATCTCCCGGATGTCGTCCTGGGTGTAGAAACCGCCGTGCGGGGTGTCGTTCCAGCGGTCCGACGATCCATGGCCCCACTTGCTGCGCGCCCGCCAGGCCCCGGCCTCGGTGAGCCTCGGGTACCGCCGGATCTCGATCCGCCAGCCCTGGTCGTCCGTCAGGTGCAGGTGCAGCACGTTGAGCTTGTGCGCGGCGAGCAAATCGATCCAGCGCAGCACGCCGTCCTTGGGCGTGAAGTGCCGGGCGACGTCCAGCATCATCCCGCGCCATCCGAAGCGGGGGCCGTCCTGGATGCCGCCCACCGGCAGCCGCCAGGTCCGGCCGGGCCGCAGCGGGGCCCGGCGGAAGGCATCGGGGCCGAGCAGCTGACGGAACGTCTGCGCGGCCCAGAAGAGCCCCGCCGGGCCGGCGCCTTCGAGCAGCACCCCGCGGTCCGTGACGTGCAGCTCGTACCCCTCGGGGCCGAGGGTCTCGGCGAGGGCGGGCCGCAGCACCAGCCGGACCACCTGCCGCCCCTCCCCCGCCACGGTGCCCGCCGGGGTGCCCGCCTCGGGCGCCGCCGGCAGCGCCCAGCCGGTCGCCGCGCCGATCTCGCGGCGCAGCCATGCGGCGGCGGCCTCGGTTCCGGGCCCGGCCGCGAGCAGCGGGTCGGCCAGCTCGCAGCTCTCCCGGCCCCCGCCGGCGTACCGCTCATAGCGCGGCTTCGGAATCAGGTCGGACGGAATCGGGTCGGACGGAATCGGGTCGGGCATGGTGTCGGTCCCTCCACCGCCAGGCGTTGCACACTGCGCAACGCACGTTTCACAGAACGCATCTGGCGCCGACCCTACCCGCCGGGCGGGCATGCGAAAGGTCCCCGGGCGTGCTCGCGCACACCCGGGGACCTTGGTCCCGCCGGGCCCCGTCGGATCAGGGCCGAACGGCCGGAGCTACTTGTCCTTGCCGCCCTTGTCCTTGTCCCCGCCCGCGCCCATGGAGTCGTAGATCTCCTTGCACATGGGGCAGACCGGATACTTCTTGGGGTCGCGGCCCGGTACCCACACCTTGCCGCAGAGCGCCACGACGGGAGTCCCGTCGAGTGCGCTCGCCATGATCTTGTCCTTCTGGACGTAATGGGCGAAGCGCTCGTGGTCGCCGTCGCCGTGGGACACCTGCGGCGTCGGCTCTACGAGGGTCCCCGTGCCAGTCCCGCGCTCGGGCTCAAGAGTGCTCATGGAACCCAAGCCTACTGAACCCGGCCGGGGTCAGTTCAGCGACGGGTCGTCCGGGTAGGTGGCGACCATCGCCAGTTCGCTGCGCTGGCGGCGCAGCACCGCACGCCACAGCCGCTGCGGATCCGGGAAGGAGATGTCACCGGGCTCGGACTCGACCACGTACCAGGCGCCGTCGCTCAGCTCGTCCTCCAGCTGGCCCGGCCCCCAGCCCGAGTACCCGGCGAAGATGCGCAGCGATCCGAGGGCGCCGGTCAGCAGCTCCGGCGGGGCCTCCAGGTCGACCAGGCCGATCGCCCCGTGGACCCGGCGCCAGCCGAGCGGACCCTCCTCACCCGGGATGACGGCGATCCCGAGGGCGGAGTCGAGGGCGACCGGACCGCCCTGGAACACCACGCCCGGATCACCGGCCAGGGGGGCCCAGGGCAGCAGGACATCGCCGACGCCCACCGGGGTGGGCCGGTTGAGGACCACGCCGAGCGAACCCTGCTCGTCGTGGTCGAGCAGCAGCACCACCGCGCGGTCGAAGTTCGGGTCCGCGAGGGCGGGGGTGGCGACGAGCAGCCGCCCTGTGAGGGAGGACACCTCGGTCATGCGGCCATGATCTCGCACATTCGGCCTTCGGGGGGAGCGGACGGCCGACTGTGATCGTAGGCAGCTCCCGGCGCACGGCAGCAGCCAGGAGCGCGCGCACCCCGTTCCGGCCCGTTCGGCCTGTTCGCGCTGGTACGGACGGTCCAACGGGCGGTGGGTGCGGACGGGTGACTCCCGGAAGGCAACGCTCCGCCATATCCCCGGTACGCAGGGTGCTATGGCGAAATCATGACAGTCCTACGGCCGCGTCAGCCTTACGAACCGGGGGGCAGTGCCCCTTACCCTTTGTCTCTGGCCCCCTGCCCACCCTCCCCCTGTCTTCGCCGGGGGGAGCCCCTCCCGGAACGCGAGATTCATGACCGGCACTGACAGCAACGACGTACTGCTTGTCCACGGCGGCACCCCGCTCGAGGGCGAGATCCGTGTCCGCGGCGCGAAGAACCTCGTGCCCAAGGCCATGGTCGCCGCGCTGCTCGGCAGTGAACCCAGCCGGCTGCGCAATGTGCCGGACATCCGCGACGTGCGGGTCGTCCGCGGCCTGCTCCAGCTGCACGGCGTAACGGTGCGACCGGGCGACGAGCCCGGCGAGCTGGTGCTCGACCCGACCCACGTGGAGAGCGCGAACGTCGCCGACATCGACGCGCACGCGGGCTCCTCCCGGATCCCGATCCTCTTCTGCGGTCCGCTGCTGCACCGGCTCGGCCACGCCTTCATCCCCGGCCTCGGCGGCTGCGACATCGGCGGCCGGCCGATCGACTTCCACTTCGACGTGCTCCGCCAGTTCGGCGCGACCATCGAGAAGCGCGAAGGCGGTCAGTACCTGGAAGCCCCGCAGCGCCTGCGCGGCTGCAAGATCCGCCTGCCGTACCCCTCGGTCGGCTCGACCGAGCAGGTGCTGCTGACAGCCGTACTGGCCGAGGGCGTGACCGAGCTGTCGAACGCGGCCGTCGAGCCCGAGATCGAGGACCTCATCTGCGTGCTGCAGAAGATGGGCGCGATCATCTCCCTCGACACCGACCGGACCATCCGGATCACCGGTGTGGACCGCCTCGGCGGCTACAACCACAAGGCGATCCCGGACCGCCTGGAGGCCGCCTCGTGGGCTTCCGCGGCCCTGGCGACCGGCGGCAACATCTACGTGCGCGGCGCCCAGCAGCGCTCGATGATGACCTTCCTGAACACGTACCGGAAGGTCGGCGGCGCCTTCGAGATCGACGACCACGGCATCCGGTTCTGGCACCCGGGCGGTCCGCTCAACGCGATCGCGCTGGAGACCGACGTCCACCCCGGCTTCCAGACCGACTGGCAGCAGCCGCTGGTGGTCGCGCTGACCCAGGCCGCCGGCCTGTCGATCGTCCACGAGACGGTCTACGAGTCCCGGCTGGGCTTCACCGAGGCGCTCAACCAGATGGGCGCGCACATCCAGCTCTACCGGGAGTGCCTGGGCGGCTCGGCCTGCCGCTTCGGCCAGCGCAACTTCCTGCACTCGGCGGTCGTGTCCGGCCCCACCAAGCTCCAGGGCGCCGACCTGGTCATCCCGGACCTCCGGGGCGGGTTCTCGTACCTGATCGCGGCGCTGGCGGCCGAGGGCACCTCGCGGGTCCACGGCATCGACCTGATCAACCGCGGCTACGAGAACTTCATGGAGAAGCTCGTGGAGCTCGGCGCGAAGGTCGAGCTGCCGAACGGCGATCTCGTCTGAGGGACCGTCTGAGGGGCTGAGCCTCCCTCACCGGACGCCGAAGGGCGGCCACCCCACCGGGGGTGGCCGCCCTTCGCAGTACTGCCTCGTACTGCTCGTACTACTGGCCAGAGGCCATCAAGGACTTACTTGCCCTTGGCGGCTTCCTTGAGCTTGGAGCCCGCGGAGACCTTCACGCTGTAGCCGGCCGGGATCTGGATGGGGTCGCCGGTCTGCGGGTTACGAGCGGTGCGAGCGGCACGGTGGGTGCGCTCGAAGGTCAGGAAGCCGGGGATGGTGACCTTCTCGTCGCCCTTGGCGACGACCTCACCGATGGTCTCGGCGAGCGCGGCCAGAACGGCGTCGGCGTCCTTGCGGGTCACCTCGGCGCGCTCGGACAGAGCGGCCACCAGCTCACTGCGGTTCATGTTGTACTCCCGTGTTCAACTTGCCTATGAGGCGTGCCACGCGGCAGAGCCGCATGTTTGGCACCAGCGAAGCCGATGCTGCCAGGGCCCTCGGACAGTCCCCGGACCCGGGTCTGCCGTCAGACCCTCGCGCCACAGTCACGCATCCTGCCCCCACCAGCGGCGGGAAAGCCAATCCGGCACCCGCCAGGGTCACACGAAAAGCGCCACAGTCACGCCGCGGTGACGCTCCGTCCGCACTGCTGGGAAGGCTCGAGGATGGGGACCGCGGACCTCGCGGGCATCCCCGCAACCCTAGAGGCGGTCCGGCGGCACCGCATCCTGCGACGCGCCGGTGTCAGACAGACGTGCCCGACGCCACAGTCGAGGTGACGGCGGGGGTTGCGGCCTTGCGGACCGCGCCCGCCACTGCACCGGCGACCTTGTCGTTGAACACCGAAGGAATGATGTAGTTCGCGTTGAGCTCGTCCTCGCCGACCACATCGGCCAGCGCGCTGGCCGCGGCCAGCATCATGTCCGTGTTCACGGTGCGGGACTGAGCGTCCAGCAGGCCGCGGAAGACGCCCGGGAAGACCAGCACGTTGTTGATCTGGTTCGGGAAGTCGGAGCGGCCGGTGGCCACGACGGCGGCCGTCTGACGGGCGATCGCCGGGTCCACCTCGGGGTCCGGGTTCGCGAGCGCGAACACGATGGCGCCCTCGGCCATGGCCGCCACGTCCTCGCCGGCGAGCACGTTCGGAGCGGAGACGCCGATGAAGACGTCGGCGCCGACCACGGCCTCCTTCAGGGTGCCCGTGTAGCCCTCGGGGTTGGTGTTGTCGGCGATCCACCGCAGCGGGGAGTCCCCTGCGGCGTCCACCAGGTCGGGACGGCCGGCGTGCACCACGCCGTGCACATCGGCGACCACGGCGTTCTTCACACCGGCCGAGAGCAGCAGCTTCAGGATGGCGGTACCGGCCGCGCCGGCGCCGGACATGACCACCTTCACGTCGCCGATCGCCTTGCCCACCACGCGCAGGGCGTTGGTGAGGGCGGCGAGCACGACGATCGCGGTGCCGTGCTGGTCGTCGTGGAAGACGGGGATGTCCAGGGCCTCGCGCAGGCGTGCCTCGATCTCGAAGCAGCGCGGTGCGGAGATGTCCTCGAGGTTGATGCCGGCGAAGCCGGGGGCGATCGCCTTGACGATTGCGACGATCTCGTCGGAGTCCTGGGTGTCCAGGCAGATCGGCCAGGCGTCGATGCCGGCGAACCGCTTGAACAGGGCGGCCTTGCCCTCCATGACCGGCAGTGCGGCCTTCGGGCCGATGTTGCCGAGACCGAGCACGGCGGAGCCGTCGGTCACGACTGCGACGGAGTTGCGCTTGATGGTGAGGCGGCGGGCGTCCTCGGGGTTCTCGGCGATCGCCATGCACACCCGGGCCACACCCGGGGTGTAGATCATCGAGAGGTCGTCACGGTTGCGGATGGGGTGCTTGGCCGCCATCTCGATCTTGCCGCCGAGGTGCATCAGGAAGGTGCGGTCGGACACCTTGCCGAGTGCGACGCCCTCGATCCCGCGCAGCTTCTCGACGATCTCGTCGGCGTGCGCGGTGGAGGTGGCGGCGATGGTGACGTCGATCCGGAGCTTTTCGTGGCCGGAGGCGGTCACGTCCAGGCCGGTGACCGACCCGCCGGAGGATTCCACTGCGGTGGTGAGCTGGGAGACCGCGGTTCCGCTCGCGGGCACCTCCAGGCGGACCGTCATCGAGTACGAGACGCTGGGCGCCGTTGCCATGACCGGATTCCTCTGCTTTCCCTGTGTTCCTGTACGCGGGTCCTGCGCACGGCCGGCGTGGCAGGACCTGTTGTCCGATCGTCCCACCTACCGGCTGGTACAAGGTAACCAGCTACAAATTTCGGAAAGACTCTTCCACCATACGAGATAGTGGGGGGTGGTGGAAGGGTGGTCCGCTACGAAAAACAGGTCCGCGCCCCCCATGCTGGAGGGCGCGGACCTGTATGAACGGCTAAGACACCGACCCGCCATGCTCGCCTCGCGGCAAGTGGTCGCTCTAGGCGACGAAGGTTGGGCCCGGGGGCTTGGATCGAGCCGGTGTCGTACCCCAGGCTAACAAAGGATCGCCGGATGCGATCCCCCTCAGCCGAGTTGACCCCGCCTCACCACGCTCCTGGCCGCGAGCCATCCGGCCGTACGGAGCGCAGCCACGGCGGCCGGCCGTCAGTCGGCCAGCAGCTCGGGGACCCCGGCGGCGTCCGGGGCGTCGGACGCGGCGGAGACCACGGTCAGCTGCTGGGTGGCCCGGGTCAGGGCCACGTACAGCACGCGCAGGCCGGCCGGGGACTCCGCGGCGATCTCCGCCGGGGAGACCACCACCGTGGCGTCGTACTCCAGGCCCTTCGCCTCCAGACTGCCCAGGGCCACCGCGCGTCCGCCGAGGTCGGCCAGCCAGTCGGCCGCCTCCGCCCGCCGGTTCATCGCCACGACCACTCCGACGGTGCCGTCCACCTGGGACAGCAGCCGGCGCGTCTCCTCGCGGACGGTGTCCCGCAGCCCCGCGCCCTCGCCGACGGCGGTGAACCGGGGCCGCAGGCCCGTGGACCGGACCGCCGACGGGGGCTCCATGTCCGGCATCGCCCGGCGGAGCACCTTCGCCGCCAGCTCGGCGATCTCGGCCGGGTTGCGGTAGTTGACGGTCAGCGTGAAGCGGCGGCGCGGCCGGCTGCCGAGGGCCTCGTCACGGGCCGCAGCGGCCTCCTCCGGGTCCGTCCAGGAGGACTGGGCCGGGTCGCCGACCACCGTCCAGGTGCCGTGCCGGCCGCGCCGGCCCACCATCCGCCACTGCATGGGCGTCAGGTCCTGGGCCTCGTCGACGATCACGTGCGCATAGTCCACCCGCTCCGCGGCCAGCCGTTCGGCCCGCTCCCGCTGGGTCTCCTCGCGCTGCGGCATCAGCTCCTCCAGCCCGGTGAGCTGGTCCAGCGGATCGTATTCGCGCTTGCGCTTGGGCCGGGCCGGGGCGCCCAGCAGCATCTGGAGCTCGTCCAGCAGGGCGACATCGTGCACCGAGAGGGCCTCGCGGCGCAGCGAGCGGGCCAGCTGCCGGGTCTCGCGCGGGTTCAGCACCCGGCGGGCCCAGCGGCCCAGCCGCCGCTCGTCGGCCATCGCGGTGAGCACCCCGCGCGGGGTGAGCTCGGGCCACCAGGCGTTCAGGAACTCGATGAACACGTCCTCCGTCGAGATGTCCTCGTCGAAGGCGGAGCGCAGCTCGGCGGCCAGCTCCGGGTCACTGTGCCGGTTCGCCCCGCCGGACTTCGCCCACAGCGCGTCCAGCAGCAGCCGGCGGGCCCGCGGCCGGAGCAGGTTGACGGGGGCGGTCCCGCCCAGCACGGTCTGCCGGATCCGGTCCAGCTCGGCCGCCTCCAGCTCCTGCCTCCGCCCGAAGGCCACCACCCGCAGCCGCTCGGGGGCCGGCCCGGCCGGACCGCCCAGTTCCAGGGCGCCGCGTACGGCCTTGCGCAGCACCTTCAGCATCCGCGAGGAGCCCTTGACCCGGGCGACGGCCGGCTCGTCGTACGCGGTGGCCTCCGCCCCGTCCACCAGGGAGCCCAGCGCCCGGATGGCCACCTGGCCCTCCTCGCCCAGCGAGGGCAGCACGCCTTCGGTGTAGGCCACCAGCAGCGGGGTCGGCGAGACGATCAGGATGCCGCCGGCATAGCGCCGCCGGTCCTGGTAGAGCAGGTAGGCGGCCCGGTGCAGGGCGACGGCCGTCTTGCCGGTGCCCGGTCCGCCGGACACCTCGGCGACGGAGGCGGCGGGGGCCCGGATGACCAGGTCCTGCTCGGCCTGGATGGAGGAGACGATATCCCGCATGGTGTGGGTGCGGGCCCGGCCGAGGGCGGCCATCAGTGCGCCGTCGCCGATCGCGGGCAGCTCGGCCCCGTCGAGGAAGGCCGTGACCTCCGGCCTCATCAGGTCGTCCTCCACGCCCAGCACCCGGCGGCCCTTGGACCGGATGACGCGGCGCCGCACCACCCGGCCCGGTTCCTTGGGGGTGGAGCGGTAGAACGGCGCGGCGGCCGGCGCCCGCCAGTCGATGACCAGCGGTGAGTAGTCGGCGTCGAGGACACCGATCCGCCCGATGTGGAGGGTTTCGGCGATATCGGCGGTCAGGTCGGCCCGGATCGCGTCGTCGGCGGGCTCGATGGAGGTGTAGGCGCCGTCGGGACCCCGCTCCCCGTCCTTGCCGAGCACGAGGTCGATCCGCCCGAAGAGGAAGTCCTCGAACTCGTTGTTCAGCCGGTTCAGGTGGATACCGGCCCGGAACACCTGGGCGTCGCGCTCGGCGAGCGCGCCGGGGGTGCCGACCTGGCCGCGCTGGGCCGCGTCGTTCATCAGGAACTCGGCCTCGTGGATCTTCTCCTCGAGGCGGCGGTACACCTGGTCCAGATGGCTCTGTTCGACCGCGATCTCCCGATCGCGGACCGAATCCGCCGTGCTGTCGACAGCGTCTACAGCGGCATCCTGCGCGGCCACCAAGGCCCCCTTCTGACGTGCATGGGCGACCGTCAACCGTACGCGAACGGGACGGGTGTCCGCACGCCCGTCCCGCGAGATCCATCCGGGGCTTATCCGGGGCGGGCGGCCAGCGCGCGCCGGCGGTGCCGGGCGACCCGTTCGCGGTTGCCGCACAGCTCGCTGGAGCACCAGCGGCGCCGGTGCCCGCGCGAGGTGTCCAGGTAGACCCGCCGGCAGCCGTCGCCCTCGCAGGCCCGGAGCAGGGCCCGGTCGCCCGGGTCGGTGAGCAGTTCCACGGCGTCCCGGGCGATCGCGGCGAGCAGGGCCGCGCAGTCGACCCGGCCGCGGAGTTCCCGGACGAGGTGGCCGGCCTCGTCCCGTACGGCGCACAGCCCGGGAGGGGGTCCGGCGGCCAGCGCGTTGACCCGGCCGAGGGCGGCGTCCTCGGGCGCGGTGCCGGCCAGTTCGGCCCGTACCAGGGTGCGGAGATCGGCGCGGAGGTCCCGGAACGGCGGCAGCCAGCCGGCGTCCGCGCGGGCCAGCGGGGTGCCGTCCGGCACCAGGCCGGCGCCGGTGAGCCACAGCCGGAGTTCCGCGTCGTCCCGGATTCCCTCGGGGGGCCCGAGGGTGGCCACCAGGTCCAGGCAGACCCGCCCGGAGTCGAACCACATGCCGGTCACCGGTCACCGCCTCGGTTCGCAACGCCGTTGGCAACGTCACCAGAGTGCCCCCGGGCGGGTCCGGGCGGAACCCCCTGCGCGGGTGGCACCCGGCCCGGGCCGTGGCCGGGCACCGGGGTCAGGTCGTGCCGTAGCCGCTGTCGGCCGGGGCGTCCAGCGACAGCCGGTAGCCGCGCTTGACCACCGTCTGGATCAGCTTGGGCGCCCCCAGCGCCCCGCGCAGCCGGGCCATCGCCGTCTCCACCGCGTGCTCGTCCCGGCCCGCTCCCGGCAGCGCCCGCAGCAGGTCCGCCCGGGACACCACCCAGCCCGGCCGCCGGGCCAGGGCCCGCAGCAGGGCCATGCCGGCCGGCGGCACCGGGCGGAGTGCGTCGTCGACGAGGACGGCGTGGCCGCGGATCTCCATCCGGCGGCCGGCCACCGACAGCACCCTGGCCCGGGCCGGGAGTTCCTGGCACAGCAGCTGGACCAGCGGGCCGAGCCGGAACCGTTCCGGGGCCGCCGTGTCCACCCCGCGGGCCTGCAGGGGCAGGGCCGTCACCGGGCCGACGCAGGCCGCCAGCACCCCGCCCCGCAGCGCGGCCAGCACCTGCTCCTCCATCCCGCGCTGCTCCGCCCGGGACAGCAGGGAGGCCGCCGCCGGTGCGGAGGTGAAGCTGACCGCGTCGACGGTTCCGGCGGCCATCGCGTCGAGCAGCCGGTCCAGCGGCGCCAGGTCCTCCGGCGGCATCCACCGGTACACGGGTACGACGACCACCTCGGCCCCGCCCGCCCGCAGCGCTTCCACGAAGCCCGGCAGCGGCTCCCCGTGCAGCTGGAGGGCGATCCGCCGGCCGGCCACCCCCACGGTCAGCATCCGGTCCAGGACCTCTGCGAGGGACTCGGATTCCGGGGACCATTCCTCGACCAGTCCGGCCGCCCGGATCGCGCCCTTCACCTTCGGGCCCCGGGCGAGCAGTTGGGTGCCGCGCAGCCGGGCCAGCAGTTCCTCGCCGATCCCCCAGCCGTCGGCGGCCTCGATCCAGCCGCGGAACCCGATGGCGGTGGTGGCCACGACCATGTCCGGTGCGCAGCCGATGAGTTCCTTGGTGGCGGCGAGCAGCTCGCTGTCGTCGGCGAGCGGCACGATCCGCAGGGCGGGCGCGTGCAGGACCGCCGCGCCGCGCCGCCGCAGCAGGGCGATGAGCTCGTCGGCGCGCCGGGCGGCGGTGACCCCGACGGTGAAGCCTGCGAGCGGTCCGGTGCGGGTGGTGTCGTCGATCGCGGTCGTCATGACCATCGTGACCTGCCTCGTGGCGCAAAGGGGGGCGGTACGGCGGGAAACCGAGCCTGCCAACTCGGCATGTCAGGCTCGGTTCACGCGTATTTCACCGCGGTTACACGGTGGTGAGCTGCGGTTTCCGCTCGGCACCGGGGGAGGCCGCCACCGTGGCGGGGGCGGACCGGCGAAGGTATACCGCCCAGGTGACCGCGCAGCACACCGCGTAGAAGCCGAGGAAGGTGACGAAGGCGGCGGTGCCGGAGCCGGAGCTGAGGAAGGCCTCCCGGAAGACCAGGTTGATGCCGAGTCCGCCGAGCGCGCCGACCGCGCCGATCAGCCCCATGGAGGCGCCGGACAGCCGCCGCCCGTAGGCGGCTGCGGCCTCGCCGGTCATGCCCCGGGCGAGGGCCTTGGCCTGGAAGATGCCGGGGATCATCTTGTACGTGGAGCCGTTGCCGAGCCCGCTGAGCACGAACAGGGAGACGAATCCGGCGAGGAACACCGGCAGGGATTCCCGTACCGAGGCGAAGATGACCACTCCGGTGGCGGCGGCCATCGCGACGAAGGTGCCCAGGGTGATGCGGGCCCCGCCGTGGCGGTCGGCCAGCCAGCCGCCCACGGGCCGGATCAGCGAGCCGAGCAGCGGACCGATGAAGGTGAGCGAGGCGGCCTGCAGCGGGGTCCGGCCGAACTGGGTCTGGAGCACCAGTCCGAAGGCGAAGCTGTAGCCGATGAAGGACCCGAAGGTGCCGATGTACAGGAAGGCCATGATCCAGGTGTGCGCGTCGCGCAGCGATTCGCGCACCGCTCCGGTGTCGTTCCGTACCGGTGCCAGGTTGTCCATCCGCAGCCAGGCCAGGGTGGCCGCGATCACCACGAGCGGGATGTAGGCGCCGAGCAGGATGCGGGGGTGGCCGGCGCCGGCGGTGCCGATGACCAGCAGGCCGGCCAGCTGGACGACCGGGACGCCGATGTTGCCGCCGCCCGCGTTGAGGCCGAGCGCCCAGCCCTTCTTGCGGAGCGGGAAGAACGCGTTGATGTTGGTCATGGAGGAGGCGAAGTTGCCGCCGCCGACCCCGGTGAGCGCGGCGACGACCAGGAAGGTGGAGTACGAGGTCCCGGGCTCCATCACCACGATCGCGGCCACCGTGGGCGCGAGCAGCAGCAGGGCGCTGACCACGGTCCAGTTGCGTCCGCCGAACCGGGCCACGGCGAAGGTGTACGGCACCCGGACGAAGGCCCCCACGAAGGTAGCGGTGGCGATCAGGAAGAACTTCCCGGCCGGGTCGATGCCGTACTGCGGGCCCATGAAGAGGACCATGACCGACCAGAGGGACCAGATCGAGAACCCGATGTGCTCGGACAGCACCGAGTACACGAGGTTCCGGCGGGCGATGCGCTCCCCCGACTCCTTCCAGAACGTCTCGTCCTCGGGGTCCCACCGCTCGATCCAGCGGCCTCCGGTCCGGGGTGCGGTTCCGGTCATCACGCCTCCACAGCTGTCGCGTCCGTGAGAGCGACCGTAGGGATGGCGCGTTTCACTCCCGGTCCCCGGCCGATGACCGCCGGGAAACCTTGCTCTCACCCACCGCTGTCGGAGGATGTGAGCGGTTCCGGCCGCCAGCCGTCCTCCGGTTCGCCGAGCCAGTCGTGTACGTCGGCCAGTCCGGCGGCGGCTGCGCGCAGCGCGTCGAGCCCGGGGTGGCCGAATCCCTTCCGCCAGACCAGGGACAGCGGGGACAGCGGTACGGGGTCCACCAGCGGTCGTTTGACGCTCCCCGGCATGTCCGGGAAGTCCACGGTCACCAGGACCGGGTTGCGGGTCTTGGCCATCACCCGGCTGAACTCCGCCTTGCCGACGGCCACCGGCGCGGGCGGTGCGAGCGCGATGCCCCGGCCGTCGAACAGGCGGTGGGCGAGGTCGGTCCATTCCGCGGTCCGCGGGTTCCCGGCGCCCGCGTACACCGTCTCCCCGGCGAGCGCGGTGACCGGCACGGCCGGCAGCGGGGCGAGTGGGTGGTCCTCGGGCAGCAGCACGGCGAGCGGCTCGTACCGGACGGCCTGCCAGGCGAGCCGGGCCCGGACGGCGGGCTCCAGTCCGCCGACCCGGCCGAACGAGGCGTCCAGCCGGCCCGCGAGGATCTCGGCGGCGGCATGGGTCAGCCCGCTCTCGAACCGGGCCATCAGCTCGCAGCCCGGGGCGAGTTCCCGGGCCCGTTCCAGCACGGTCCGGGCGGTACCGGAGCCGGCGGTGTTGAGGTCGACCAGCAGGGGCCGGCCGGGGTCCGGGCCGAAGGCGGCGGCCAGCTCCTCGTGCGCCTGCAGGACGCGGCGGGCGTGCGGCAGCAGCCGCTGTCCGTCGGCGGTGAGTTCCACCTGGCGGGTGGTACGGACGAACAGCTCGGCGCCCAGCTCCCGTTCCAGTCGGCGAACGTCCCGGCTGAGGGCCTGCTGGGCGACGTACAGCCGGGCGGCGGCGCGGGTGAAGTGCAGCTCTTCCGCCACGGCCAGGAAGCCGCGGAGCAGGCGCGGTTCGAGATCGCGGTTGGTCACCGCAGGAGATTAACAACGCCGATTGACAACCCGCTCGCGTGAATGGGAGTCGAACAGGTGTTGGACCCCCGTCCGGGATCGCCGCGAGGCTACTCCCATGACCCAGGCCACCACCACGACCCGCTCCCCCGCCCGGCCCGCACCCGCGTCCGCGTCCGCTCCGCTGATCACGGCCACCGGCCAGACCCTGGTCCTGGCCGCGACCGGCCCGGCACCCGCCCGCCGGGTCCCGGAGCGGGCGGGCCCGTTCGCCCCGTACCGGCGGCTGCTCGCCACCCCGGGGGCCCGCGGGTTCACCACCGGCAACCTGATCGCCCGGCTGCCCATCGGCATGTTCGGGGTCAGCGCGGTGATGATGATCGCGGGCCAGCGCGGCTCGTACGCCCTCGCGGGCGCGGTCGCGGCCACCGGACTGGCCGCCACCGCCGTGGTCGCACCGTGGACGGCCCGCCTGATCGACCGGCACGGCCAGGCCCGGATCGCCCTCCCGGCCACCCTGGTCGCGGTGCTCGGCGCCCTGGCGCTGGTCCTCTGCGTCCGCCGGCAGGCCCCCGACTGGACCCTGTTCGCCTGCTACGCGGCCACCGCCGCCACCCCCAACATCGGCGGCATGTCCCGGGCCCGCTGGACCCACCTGCTGCGCGGGGACGCGAAGGCGCACCACACGGCGATGTCCTTCGAGCAGGCGGCGGACGAGGCCTGCTACATGTTCGGGCCGGTACTGGCGGCCTTCCTCTGCACCGCCCTCTTCCCCGAGGCGGGCACCCTGGCCGGCGCGGCCCTGCTGCTCACCGGGATGCTGGTCTTCACCGCCCAGCGGGACACCGAGCCGCCGGTCTCCCCCGCCGTGCACCACGGCTCCCCGCTGCGCACGCCCGGCATGCGGCCCCTGCTGGTCCTCTTCCTCGCCCTGGGTGCACTGTTCGGCTCGATGGAGATCGCCTCCATCGGCTACCTCGACGAGCGCGGCCTGGGAGCGGCCTCCGGGCTGATCCTGGCCCTCCAGGCCGCCGGCTCCTGCATCGCGGGACTGGTCTACGGCACGCTCCGCCCGAAGTCCCTCCGCACCTGCGTGCTCGCCCTGGCGGTGGCGATGACCCTGCCCGCGACCGCGGTGCTCACGGGTCTCCTCCCGCTGCTGGGCTGCGCCCTGCTGGTGGCCGGGATGGCCACCGCGCCGACCATGGTCACCGCCATGTCCCTGGTGCAGCGGCTGACTCCGCCGGACCGGCTCAACGAGGGCATGACGGTGGCCGTGACGGCCATCCTGGCCGGGATCGCGGGCGGTTCGGCGGCGGGCGGCTGGCTGGTGGAACACCTCGGCCCGGCTGCCGCGTACGGGCTGCCGGTGGCGGCGGCACTGACGGCCCTGGCGGTGTCCCGCCGGCCGGGACGCTGACGAGTCGATCGCGGGGGCGATGCCGGGGGGCGATGACGGGGGCGATGACCGGAGCGGCGCAACGGGCATCGGACGTCCGGGTGACCGGAGTCGCGTCCTGAGCGGCTTGCCGTCATCATCCGCTTCTACTGGTGGGGGCCTCTCGCCCACCGGCCGGCCGCATGCTGCGGCCGTTCGCCGGATCCGTCGCCTTCCCTTGCAGAGGAACCCCCTTGCCTGCTTACCGCTGCATGCCCGCGACCGCCCTGGTCGTCGCCGCCGTCACCGCGACCTGCCTGGTGCCGGCCGCGCCGGCGCTCGCCGACTCGGCGAGCATCCGGTTCTCCCAGCCGTACGTGCCGTCCATCGCCCCCGGCCAGACGGGGCGCGTCGTGATCGCGGCCGTCGGCGGGACCGACCGGGTGGCGAGCTCCACCTTCCGGATCACCGCTCCGGAGCGGACCAGCTTCCCCGAGGCCCGGTTCTACTGGAACGGGCAGCGGGCCTCGGTGCAGTGCACCCGCTCCGCCGACGCCCGCCGGCTGACCTGCGACGCGGGCACCCGGGCGGGCTTCGCCTTCCCGGCGTACGAGCAGACCCGGCTGGCCGTGACCGTACGGGTGGACCGGAACGCACCGCAGGGCACCACGCTCGACGGCGGCGCATGGGAGACGGGCGTGGACGACCCGGTCCTGTTCGCGGTGGCCACCACGGTGACGGGCCCGAAGGGCGACCCCGGCGACGACGGCAGGCCGGGCGACCCGGGCCACCACGGCAAGCCGGGCGGCCCGGGCCCCAAGGGCGACCGCGGGGAGAAGGGCGACAAGGGCGACCGCGGGGAGAAGGGCCCGAAGGGCGACAAGGGCCACCAGGGCCCGGCCGGCCCCAAGGGAGACAAGGGCCCCAAGGGAGACAAGGGAGACAAGGGCGAGAAGGGCGACCGCGGCCACAAGGGCGACACCGGCCCGGGCGGCGGCCACCAGGGCCCGAAGGGAGACAAAGGCGACCAGGGCCCGGCCGGCCCGCGGGGCGAGAAGGGCGAAAAGGGAGACAAGGGACCACAGGGCCCCAAGGGCCACCAGGGCCCGAAGGGAGACAAGGGACACCAGGGCGACAAGGGCCCGAAGGGCGACCAGGGACCCAAGGGCGACAAGGGCGACAAGGGCGACCCCGGCTCCAAGGGCGACTCCGGCAAGCCCGGCACCCCCGGTAAGCCGGGCAAGCCCACCAAGCCCGCCAAGTCCGCGAAGGCCCGCATCCTCGCCTCCGCCCACGGCCTGACCATCCACTCCGGCCCCGGCACGCACTACAAGAAGACCGGCAAGGCCAAGAACGGCGCGGTCGTCCCGGTGCAGTGCAAGACCAACGGCCGGACCGTCGGCGGCAATGCGCTCTGGTACAAGCTCGCCGACGGCCGCGGCTGGATCCCCGCCCGCTACGCCCACAACCTCAACAAGATCCCGTACTGCTCCTGAACCTGACGCAGCCCCCTGACTGGTACGAGTTTTCGGTACCGAACCTGTACCTTGTTCTTGTACCAGTCAGAGAGGATGGAAGCCGTCATGTCCATAAGCGCCAGCGAAGCCCGGGCCACGCTCTTCCCGCTCATCGAGCGTGTCAACACCGACCACGCCCCGGTGCGCATCACCTCCAAGAACGGCGACGCCGTCCTCATGTCCGCCGACGACTACGACTCCTGGCAGGAGACCGTCTACCTGCTCCGCTCCCCGGCCAATGCCCAGCGGCTGATGGAGGCCGTGGCCCGTGACCGGGAGAGCGCGCCCGAGGTCACCAAGAGCATGGACGAGCTGAGGGAGCTCACGGGGGGCGAAGCGTGAGGAGTATCCACTTCGACCCGGCCGCCTGGGAGGACTTCCTGTTCTGGCTCGCTTCCGACGTGAAGATGGCCCGCAGGATCACCCGCCTCATCGGCGAGATCCAGCGCGACCCGTTCAGCGGGATCGGCAAGCCCGAGCCACTGAAGGGCGACCTGTCGGGCTATTGGTCCCGCCGGATCGACGACGAGCACCGGCTCGTCTACCGGGCGGACGAGAAGGAAGTGAAGATCCTGAAGGCCCGCTACCACTACTGAGCCGGCCGGACCCCACGGTATGACGAAGGCCCCGCAGCCGGATCGGCCGCCGTGACTGAGCACGCAGCTTCATCCCGAGGGGGCTGCCAGGTCGGACGGTCAGGGCCCCGGTCGAGCCGCTGATCTGCGGAATGCTCAGTCGGCGCTGCTGCTCGTGTGAGGTGTGGTCCCGCACCATCAACCGCCTGGATGCTGCGGTGCAGGGGACAAGGGAGTGGGCGACCAGCGAACGGGGTTGCCGTCGAGACCGTCGGTGAGCCAGGAGCCGTCGCCCAGGGGCACCAGTTCGTACGGGTTGGTCACCTCGACGGTGATCTCGCCGCTGAGCGTGCCCGTGCGCACGTCGACCAGGTGGTAGCGGAACCACTCCTCCTCTTCCGCGCGCTCACCGCCCAAGGTGACGACGGCCAGATCAGGGGTCAGGTAGCCGCCGCTCCATTCCACGAAGGTCTCCTCCGGGTCGTATCCGAAGGCTTCGACGGGCAGGGTGAAGAGCACGTCTCCGCTGGGGTGGCGGTGGAAGGCGACGTCCGCCTGTCCGTGGTCGACGGTCATGAAGTGCTGCCCGTCCGGCGCCAGGTCTATCAGGCAGCGGTCCCACCACGGGTAGGTCACGAATTCCGCCTCGTCGTCGGCCCCGGCTGTGGCTCTCAAAATGACGGAGCCGTCCTGGCCCTCGCCGATGTCGAGGTAGATGCTGCCGTCCACGGGGTGCAGGTGGTGGCCGGCGCCGTGCCCGACCGTCTCCAGCTCCCGACGGACCAGGACCGCCCCGCTATCGGCGTCGTGCACGACCCACTGGTCTCCGCCCCTGCGCCCTGCCATCGCGTCCGGCCGGTAAACCCACACGGTCCGGCCGTCCAGGGACAGCGCGCAGCCGGGCCGGTGGCCATGGCGCTGGTCCGAATGCGGCTCGAAGTCCGACGCCCACACCAGGTCACCGGCGCGCGTAAGGCATACGACGCCATTCAGCGTCGTATAGACGAATCGCTCCAGATCGGGCCACACCGCCGACTCCACGACCTCGTCGCCGGACCGCGGCTGGAACACCGCGACAGGCTCCAGCGTGCCGAGCACTCTGGAGTCCAGCGCGTACGCATGGATCGCCTCATCGCGGTGGCGCGTGATCACGTTCGAAGGTGTCACAGGAACCATGCGCCGAGGCTAACGCCCAGCTCAGGCTGGCCGACCAGACGGGAGCGACTGCAAAGTGACTCCATTGACGATAAAATGCAGTCATGACTGCATTCACGATCCGGGAAGTCCCCGATGACATCGCCCGCCGCATAAAGGTCCGAGCCGCCGAGGCCGGACAGTCCCTCCAGAGCTACCTGCTCAGCCTCGTCACCAGAGACGCCACCCAGCCCACGCTCGCCGAAATGGCCGACCGCGCCGAGCGCTACGCCACGGAGGACATCGACGTCCAGGACGTCCTCGACGTCATCGACTCGGGCAGGGCCGGTCGTTGATCGTCGTGGATTCCTCCGCCCTGGTCCTGTTCCTCGCGGACAGGGGGTCCCGCGGCGCCGCCGCCCGCCGGCGCATCAGCGAGGAGGACACCCTCGCCGCTCCTTACCTACTGGACACCGAGGTCGCGTCCGCCCTCCTGGGCATGGCACGCGGCGCCAAAATCGACCCCACGAGCCTCGATGAGCACTTCAAGACCTACCAGGGGCTGCGCGTACAGCGGCACCAGACGGGCCCCTTGCTCCCCCGGATCCGAAAGCTGTACGCCAACCTCTCCGTCTACGACGCCACGTACGTCGCCCTCGCCGAGGCACTGGGCGTCCCCCTGCTGACGGCGGACGTACGCATCGAACGAGGCGTTCAGAAGCCGCGCTGCGGAATCGAGGTCATCACTCGTGCTCCCGCATGACGAAGGCCCCGCAGCCGGATCGGCTGCGAGGCCTTCGCCCACATGGGATGAGTGGAGATGGCGGGAATCGAACCCGCGTCCAACGGTGCAGAAGCAGGGCTTCTCCGAGCGCAGTCCGCTGCGATTTTCTCGGCCCCGGAGATCACGCGGACAAGTCTCCGACGGGCTCAGTCACTGTTTGATTTCCCTCCAACCCCCGTGACCGGGGCTAGAGGTTTAGATCCCTTGTTGACGCCAGGATCCGGACCGGGACCACTTCCGGGCTGACGCTCCTCACAGAGGCTTCAGCTCACTGTTATTAGGCAGCGAGGGTGAAGCGGGAGTTATCGCTCTTGGAGTTGGCGATTATTGTTTGCGACATATGGTTAGCGAGATCATTGCCGCTTCCTCGGCTCGCTTCCCCTGCATCGACATCCGCTGTCGAAACCGATCATCCCCATGTTGTGTTATCAAACTGCTCCCGCCGCCAGCGGCGGGTGCTGACGCCATGGTACGCGAAGTGGACCACCGCGTGCCAGGAGGTTAAATCGTGCCGCGCTGCTTGCGGCGGATCGCCGAGATCGCCCGGTTCGTCTCCCGGGTGTCCTGCTTCTCCCGCAGCGACTGCCGCTTGTCGTACTCCTTCTTGCCCTTCGCCAGCGCGATCTCGACCTTGGCGCGGCCGTCCTTGAAGTACAGGGACAACGGCACGACGGTGTGGCCCGACTCCTCGGCCTTGCGCTCCAGCTTGTCGATCTCCTCCCGGTGCATCAGGAGCTTGCGCTTGCGCCGGGCGCTGTGGTTGGTCCAGGTGCCCTGGCTGTACTCCGGGACGTGCACGTTGTAGAGCCAGGCCTCGCGGCCCTCCACCGACACGAACCCGTCGACCAGCGAGGCCCGGCCCTGGCGCAGGGACTTGACCTCGGTGCCGGTGAGTACGATGCCGCACTCGTAGGTGTCGAGGATCGCGTAGTCGTGCCGCGCCTTCTTGTTCTGGGCGATCAGCTTCCGCCCCTTTTCCTTTGCCATAGTGCGGTCATTTTCGCACTACCGGGTGGCCCCGAGGCCACTCAATACCGCGCGGGCCCGCTCCTCGGTCCGCTCTCCGCCCGCCGTCAGGTCCGGGGTGATGCCCCGGCCGTCCAGGCTGCGGCCCGCCGGCGTGCGGTACGTGCCCACGGTCAGCTCTGCCACCGAGCCGTCGGGGAGCTCCGTGGGCAGCTGCACCGAGCCCTTGCCGAAGGTGCGGCTGCCCACGGTGACCGCGCGGCCCCGGTCCTGGAGGGCTCCGGTGAGGAGCTCGGCGGCGCTCATGGTGCCGCCGTCCACCAGCGCCACCAGCGGGCGGGTGGTGTCACCGCCGGGCGCTGCGTGGAGGGCGCGCTGCACCCCGCGTACGTCGTACGTCGCGACCAGGCCGCCGTCGAGGAAGGCGGAGGCGGCCTGCACGGCCTCGGCGACCAGGCCGCCGGGGTTGCCGCGCAGGTCGAGCATGAGGCCGGCGCCGGGCGGGGCGGCGCGGACGGCCTCGCGGACCCGGTCGCCGGAGCCGCGGGTGAAGGAGGAGACCTTGATCACGGTGATGCCGCCGGGAAGGGTCCGGACGGTGACCGGCTCGGTGTGCAGCTGCTCGCGGCGCAGGGTCTCGGTGCGCTCGCGGCCGTCCCGCCGCAGTTTCAGCACCACGGGTGTACCGGCGGTGCCGCGGAGCAGGGTGACCACCTCGGCGGTGGTGAGGCCGGCCACCGGTTTCCCGTCCACCGTGAGCAGGCGGTCGCCGGCCCGGATGCCGGCCCGGTCGGCGGGGCCGCCGGGCTGGACCCGGTCGACCTCGACGCCGCCGTCGCGGCGGCAGCCGGCCCACAGGCCGACGCCGGTCCAGCGGCCTTCGAGGTCGGAGGCGAAGCCGGCGTACTCGGTGCGGTCGTAGACCCGGCCCCAGCGGTCCCCGCTGCGGCTGACCACTTCCTGGGCGGCCTTCTTGCCCGATTTCCCGTCGGCGACGGCCTCGGCCGCGGCCCGGGCCACCGCATCCCGGTCGGCGGTCCCCGGCGGCCGGGCGGGCGGTGCGGCGGAGGCGGCCGGAGCCGCGAGGTCCACGGAGGAGATCTCGACCGTGCGGTGGTCGGTCTGGCCGCCGAAGCAGCCGGTGCTGGCGGCCGTGCCGAGAGCACCGAGTAAGGCCAAGGTCAGAGCGGCCCCGCGACGCAGGTCACGGGGCCGGAGACAGTACGGGGGGCGGCCCGGCATGGCGCCGAGTCTAGGACAAGCCCCGTGACGGGACGGCTGGTTGGCCGTACCGCTCACGGGGCGCTTGTCACACCTTCAGGTACTTGCGCAACGCGATGAAAGCGGCCAGGGAGGGCATCAGTACGCCGATGACCAGCACCAGCGGCAGCTTGGTGAGCACCGAGTCCCAGCCGATGAAGTTGATCAGTTCCATCTTGGTGCGCAGCGTGGCCCCGTGGTCGATCACGAAGTACTGGCCGGCGCCGAGCATGCCGCAGGCCAGGACGGCCCCGATGAGGCCGGCGAAGGCGGCCTCCATGATGAACGGCACCTGGATGTAGAAGCTGGAGGCACCCACCAGCCGCATGATCCCGGTCTCCCGCCGACGGCTGAACGCCGAGACGCGCACCGTGTTGACGATCAGCAGCAGGGCGACGATCAGCATGATCAGCATGATGCCGAGGGCCGCGTAGTTCAGGTAGTTCAGCATCCGGAACAGGTTGTCCAGGTAGGAGCGCTGGTCCTGGACCGAGTGGACCCCGTCGCGGCCCGCGAAGGCGCTGGTGATGACCTTGTACTTCTCGGGGTCCTTGAGCTTGACCCGGAAGGACTCCTGCATCTGGTCCGGGGTGATGGTGGAGGCGAGTGCGGTGTGCCCGTACTGCTCCTTGTAGTGCTTGTAGGCCTCGTCGGCGGACTCGTAGCGGACCGTCTCGACGATGTCGAGCTTCTTGAGCTCGCCCTCGATCTGCTGCTTCTGCTCCGCGGTCACCGCGCCCTTGGCGCACAGGGCGCCGGTGCCGGCCCCCGAGCCGGTCCCGCCGGCCCCGCCCTTGGTGCTGTCCTCGGCATCGTTCTTGTTGCAGAGGTAGATGGTGACGTTGACCTTGTCGTACCAGTAGCCCTTCATCTGGCTCACCTGGTCGCGCATGAGCAGGGAGCCGCCGAACAGGGCCAGCGAGAGGGCGACGGAAATGATGACGGCGAAGGTCATCGTCAGATTGCGGCGGAGACCCACGCCGATCTCCGACATGACGAACTGGGCGCGCATGGCGTTTCCACGGGCCTTTCAGTGCTGGTAGCCGTAGACGCCGCGCGACTGGTCGCGGACGAGACGGCCCTGTTCGAGTTCGATGACGCGCTTGCGCATCTGGTCGACGATCTGCTGGTCGTGCGTCGCCATGATCACGGTGGTGCCGGTGCGGTTGATCCGGTCCAGCAGCTTCATGATGCCGACGGAGGTCTGCGGGTCGAGGTTGCCGGTGGGCTCGTCCGCGATCAGCAGGGCCGGTCGGTTGACGAACGCCCGGGCGATGGCGACGCGCTGCTGCTCACCGCCGGAGAGCTCGCCGGGCATCCGTTCTTCCTTGCCGCCCAGTCCGACCAGCTCCAGAACCTGGGGGACGGCCTTGCGGATCTCGCCTCGCGGCTTGCCGATGACCTCCTGGGCGAAGGCCACGTTCTCCGCGACGGTCTTGTTGGGGAGCAGCCGGAAGTCCTGGAACACGGTGCCGAGCTGGCGCCGCATGTGGGGGACCTTCCAGTTGGAGAGCCGGGCCAGGTCCTTGCCCAGGACGTGCACCTGGCCGTGGCTCGCGCGCTCCTCGCGGAGGATGAGCCTGAGGAAGGTGGACTTTCCGGAGCCGGAGGAGCCGACCAGGAAGACGAACTCGCCCTTGGCGATCTCCAGGGACACATCCCTGAGCGCGGGGCGGTTCTGCTTCGGGTAGGACTTGGAGACACTGTCGAATCGGATCACGGGTGCACCACGGTCGCCGGGAGTAGGTGTGCGTGACCATACGCGAACGGGCGCGAGGCCGGGACCCGGCGTCCGGAGTTGCCCGATATATCCCCGCCAGGTCCCCTCGATGAGGTCCGGCTCACCGGTGGGCCGCGCCGAATACTCCGGGAGCTGGCACAGTGGTAGGGGGAACGGTTGCGTTCCCCCAGCCGTTGTTCCAGGGGACGAGAGGAGGAGAGCGCATGACAATTGACCGGCTCGTGTGCGCGAACTGCGCCGCGCCCGTCAGTCAGGGCCGCTGCCCGGTGTGCCGGGCGAACCGGGAGCGCCTCCAGCAGGAGCGCCCCTTCGCAGGCCTGAACCCGATGGCGCTCGTCGCGCTCATGGTGGTCCTCGTCGCAGCGCTGGCCCTGCTGGCGCACCAGACCGCGTAGCGCTGCTCCGCCGCGTCCCGATCGTGAGAGGGCCCGGACACCTGGGGTGTCCGGGCCCTCTCATGGTCTGTGCAGGCTAGGCGGTCTGCTCCTGCTGCTTGCGCCAGCGGATGCCGGCCTCGAGGAAGCCGTCGATCTCGCCGTCCAGCACGGCCTGCGGGTTGCCGACCTCGAACTCCGTCCGCAGGTCCTTGACCATCTGGTACGGGTGCAGGACGTAGGAGCGCATCTGGTTGCCCCAGGAGCTGCCGCCGTCCTTGAGGGCGTCCATCTTGGCCTGCTCCTCCTGGCGGCGCCGCTCCAGCAGCTTGGCCTGGAGGACGTTCATGGCGCTCGCCTTGTTCTGGATCTGGGAGCGCTCGTTCTGGCAGGAAACCACGATGCCGGTCGGGATGTGCGTGATCCGGACCGCCGAGTCGGTGGTGTTGACGCCCTGGCCGCCGGGGCCGGAGGCACGGTAGACGTCCACGCGCAGCTCGGACTCGTCGATCTCGACGTGGTCGCTGGTCTCGACGACCGGGAGCACCTCGACGCCCGCGAAGGAGGTCTGGCGGCGGCCCTGGTTGTCGAAGGGCGAGATGCGGACCAGGCGGTGGGTGCCCTGCTCGACGGAGAGGGTGCCGTAGGCGTAGGGGGCCTTGACCACGAAGGTGGTCGACTTGATGCCGGCCTCTTCCGCGTACGAGGTCTCGTACACCTCGGTCGAGTAGCCGTGGCGCTCGGCCCAGCGGAGGTACATCCGCTGGAGGCGCTCGGCGAAGTCGGAAGCGTCGACGCCGCCGGCCTCGGCACGGATGTTGACCAGGGCCTCGCGCTCGGCGTACTCGCCGGAGAGGAGGGTACGGACCTCCATCTCGTCCAGCGCCTTGCGGACGGACGCCAGCTCGGCCTCGGCCTCGGCGAGGGTGTCCGCGTCGTCCATCTCCTGGGCGAGCTCGAACAGAACGGCGAGGTCGTCGATACGGCCGCGGAGGGCCTCGGTCTTGCGGACCTCGGCCTGGAGGTGCGAAAGCTTGCTCGTGATCTTCTGGGCCGCCTCGGGGTCGTCCCACAGGGACGGCACCGCGGCCTGCTCCTCGAGCACGGCGATTTCTGCCCTCAGCTTGTCGAGGTCCAGGACGGCCTCGATCGACCCCATGGTCGAGGAGAGGGACTTCAGCTCTTCGGAAACATCGACGACTGCCACGGGTCCAGCGTAGCCGGTCCCCGGGCGGGGCCGTCCGGCGTACCCTCGGGCTATGCCTCTTCTCGTGCGACGACGCCATGTGGACCTGCTGCGCGTCACGACCATGAGCTGTCTGCCGCCGGACCGAACCAGCGCTTGACCTGCCTGATTCCTTCGGTCCTGTACGGCGGCCCGTGCGGCCCCGGCGCCACCCCTGCCGGAGGCCTCCCTCCACCCGCCCTCCCGCCACCTCTGGGAGCAGGACCCGTGACATCCGAAACGGAGCCGTCATGCCGTCCGCGCATACCCCTGTCTCCTCCCGCTCCTCCCTCCCGGTCCTGGACCTCTCCCGGGCCGACGATCCCGCCCTGCGCGCCGCGTTCCGCGAGGAACTGCACGCGGCGGCCCGGGACACCGGCTTCCTGCACCTGACCGGGCATGGTGTCAGTGCCGCCGAAACCGCCCGCATCCTCGATCTGACCAGGCAGTTCTTCGCCCTTCCGGAGGCGGACCGGCTGTCGGTGAGCAATCTGAACTCGCCGCACTTCCGCGGGTACACCCGGATCGGCCACGAGGTGACCGGCGGGGCCTCCGACTGGCGCGACCAGCTGGACGTGGGGGCGGAGCGGCCGGCGCCGGACCCGAAGCCGGGGGACCCGGCGTACCTGTGGCTGGAGGGCCCCAACCAGTGGCCGGCCGCGCTGCCGGAACTGCGGCCGGTGGTGCTGGCCTGGCAGGAGCGGCTGGCCGCGGTCGCCCACCGGCTGCTCAGGGAGCTCCTGGCCTCGATCGGCGCCCCCGAGGACTTCTTCGACGCGGCCTTCGCGGACCGGCCGCATTTGCACACGAAGCTGATCCGCTATCCCGGGGCGGACCCGACGGGCGCCGGGCAGGGCGTGGGCGCGCACAAGGACTACGGCTTCCTGACGCTGCTGCTCCAGGACTCGGTGGGCGGGCTGCAGGTGGTGAAGGACGGCGGCTACCTGGACGTGCCGCCGATGGAGGGCGCGTTCGTGGTCAACCTGGGCGAGCTGCTGGAGATCGCGACCGAGGGGTACCTGAAGGCCACGGACCACCGGGTGGTGAGCCCACCGGGGGCGGTGGAGCGGTACTCCGTGCCGTTCTTCTACAACCCGCGGCTGGACACGGTGGTGGAGACGGTCCCCGGCGCCTACCTGAAGGACGCGCCGGGGCTGTCGCACGACGCGGCGAACCCGTTGTACCGGGAGTACGGCCGCAACGAACTGAAGGGCTTCGCCCGCGCCCACCCGGCGGTGGCCCGCCGCTGGCACCCGGCCCTCGCCTCGGCGTAGCCGCCCCGCGGGGCCTTTTCCCCACGTTCCGCCGGGGCACCGACCCTGGGCGCTTCGCGCCTGCGGATCCGGGGGCGAGGCTCCCGAACGGGGTGCCGGGCTGAGCCCGGCACCCCGGGGTCCGGGGCAAGGCCCCGTCGTCCGGGGCAAGGCCCGGGGTGACGGGGCAGAGCCCCGGTTTCCGGGGCACCTCCCAGCGGTGGCCGGGGAGCAGGGGCGGGGCGAGGGAATGCGCCGCGCAGCGGGAGCACCGCCGGCGGCTCCCGCCGGGCCGGGACCGGGCTACGGCCAGGCCGGGACCGGGCTACGGCCAGGCCGGGACCGGGCTACGGCCTGGCCGGGACGGACTGTTTCGTGTCCGGGGGCGGGGGCTCGTCGCCGCCGGACACGGCCAGCCAGGTGCCCAGCCCCGCGGCGGCGGCCAGCACCAGCGCCGACACCGACAGCACCAGCCGCCGCTTCCGCGCCGCCTCCGCCCGGTGCCGGGCGGAGCCCGGCCGGTACCCGCCGGCCGGGCGCGGCACCCGGGCCGTGCCCAGCGCACCCCCCGCCAGCTCGTCCGGCCCCGGCACCCGCATCGACGTGTGCGTGTCCCGGTTCGAGTCCGTGGCGGAGCCCGGCACCAGCGGGACCACCCCGCGCCGCCGCTCCACCTCGGCCGGCGGTTCCTCCGCCATCGCCGATTCCGCCGGCTCCAGATCGTCCGGCTCGTCCACGTCCAGCGGCGGCATACCGGCCAGCAGCGGCAGCAGTTCCCGCAGCCGTACGGACATCTCGGAGGCCCGCAGCCGCGATGCCGGCCCCTTGGCCAGGCACTGGACGATCAGCTGCCACAGCTCGTCCGGGATACCGGGCAGCGGCACCACGGTCTCGGTGACATGGCGGCGCAGCACCGCCCCCGGGTGCCCGCCGCCGAACGGCGTGAACCCGGCCAGCAGCTCGTACAGGACGGTGGCCAGGGCGTATATGTCCACCGCGGCGCGCGGCGGCAGCCCCTCGACGATCTCCGGAGCCAGATAGTCCGGGGTGCCGATGATCCGGGTGGGCTGCGCGGAGCGCGGGGCGCCCGGCGGCGGGCCCGCCCGCCGCGGGGAGTCGATCAGCTTGGCCACGCCGAAGTCGGTGAGCAGCGCCGGGTGGGCGCCGCCGGGGCCGAGCGGGCCCTGCATGTCGAGCAGCACGTTCTCCGGCTTGACGTCCCGGTGGACCACCCCGGCCGCATGGGCGGCGGCCAGCGCGTCGGCGACGTCGGCGACGATCGCGACGGCCGCCTCGGGGGCGAGCCGGCGCTCCCGGTCGAGCCGGGTGCGCAGGTCCGTGCCGCGCACCAGGTCCATGACCAGGGCCAGGTCGTTGCCGTCGACGACGAGGTCGCGGACGGAGACCACATGCGGATGCTCCAGCCCGAGCAGCGCACTGCGTTCCTGGACGAACCGCCCCACCAGCTCCTGGTCGGACGCGAGGTCCTCGCGGAGGAGCTTGACGGCCACGGGCCCGTCCGGGCCCTCCCCGAGCCACACCGTGCCGGCACTGCCGCGTCCAAGGATCTGGTGGGCGGTGTACCGGCTGCCGATCTTCCGTGCCACGACTGCTCCCTCAGCGGCTGGCGTACGCCCCAAAGCTACGCGTCCGGGTGAGGGTTCGAGGCCACTAGGGGCCTCGATTCGCGACGACCTTCACTTCTGCGGGCGAAATCGTGCCCTGGATGTCGACAAATCCACGTACTCGGCGCTACGGAGTGCCGGAGCCACTGCCTCCGCCGGTGCCGCCGGTGCCGCCGTCGCCGCTGCTGCCGATGTCACCGATCCAGTCGACGACGCCGGAGCCCCAGGACCACAGCTGGTCCCACCAGCCCTTGCCGGTGCCGACCCACTCCTGGAGCCCGGTGAACTCCCAGATCAGCCAGCCGGCCACGACAAACAGCACGATCATGAACAAGCAGCCCTTGAGGCAGCCGAGGCCCGGAATCCGCATCGGGTTGGCGCTGCGGCGCGGCTCGCGCGGGGCACGGGGCTCCCGCGGCGCGGGCTGCTGCGGCGGCGGTGCCGGCGGCTGGTACTGCGGCTGGTGGGGCTGCGGCTGCGGGCGCTGCGGCTGCTGGTACGCCTGGGGCGGCGGCTGCGGCTGGTAGTGCTGCGGCGGCGGAGGCGCGTACTGCTGGTGCGGCTGCTGGTACGCCTGCGGCGGGGGCTGCTGCTGGTAGTGCTGCGGCGGCGGGGGCGCCTGCCGGTACTGCTGGGGCTGCTGAGGCTGCTGCTGCCGGGGCCGCCGGGACCCCGGCTCCTGGTAGGGCGGGGCCGCGGGCGGCGCCTGGCGCTGCGGGCGCCGGCGCAGCGGGTCCTCGCTGGGGTCCAGGTACTGGATCTGGGTCTGCTCGTTCCGGTCCCGGGCGGCCTGCAGCTGGGACTGCCACGGGTGCGGCGAGTCCGGACGCTGTACGGGCGGCATCACCGCGGTGGGGTCCGCGGCCGGGGCACCGGAGCCGCCGGGGCCGCCGGTGCTCGGCAGCACCGAGGTGGCGTCGTTCGCTCCGACCGGAGGCAGCACGCTGGTCGCGCCGTTCGGGTCGTACGCACCCATCGGGGACGCGGCCCCGGACGGCAGCACCTGCGTCGGGTCGGCGGCACCCGGGGTCTCGGGGACCGGCGCCGGCGAGGGGTCGGGGGCGAGCAGCGCGCCGACCCCGAGGGCGGCCTCGACATCGGCCGGGGCGGAGTGCACGCCGATGCCGGCGGCGACCACGCGCAGGCCGCGGGCCAGGCTCTCGGCGCTGGGGCGCTCCCCCGGCTCCTTGCGCAGGCAGCGCTCGATGACCGTCCACAGCGGCTCGGGCACGGTGGACGGGCGCTGCGGCTCCTCGCTGAGGTGGCGGTGGAGCACCTCCAGGGCAGTGCCGCCGGCGAACGGCGGGCGGCCGGTCACCAGCTCGTACAGCAGGATGCCGGCGCCGTAGATGTCGACCGCGGAGGTCTGCGGGCGGCCTTCGGCCGACTCGGGGGCCACATAGGCGGGGGTGCCGACGAACTCATGGGTGCGGGTCAGGCCCGGGGAGTCGGCCAGCCGGGCGATCCCGAAGTCGGTGAGCATCGGGCGCATCTGCCCGTCGCTCTCGTCCAGCAGCACGTTGGCGGGCTTCAGGTCGCGGTGGACCACCCCGTCGGCGTGGCTGGCGGCGAGCGCGTCCGCGATCTGGGCGGTCAGCAGGCTGGCTGCGACCGGGGTGAGCGGGCCGTTCTCCCGGATGTACTTGTGCAGGTCCGGGCCCTCGACCAGGTCCATGACGAGGGCAAGGAGATCACCCTCCACGACGAGGTCGCGGGTGCGGACGATATTGGCGTGGGTCAGGCGGAGCAGAACCGAGCGCTCCCGCAGGAAGCGCATGACGATGTCGGCGTCGTTGGCGAGCTCTTCCTTGAGGACCTTGATGGCGACGATCTCGCCGGATCCGGCGGTGTCCTGCTGGCGCGCACGCCAGACGGTGCCCGTGGCGCCGCGTCCGAGCGGCTCCTCGAGCAGGTACTTGCTGCCGACTGGCCGCACGCTCGCGCTCCCCTGCTGTTGCTGTTCTGCTGTTTTGCTGTCGGCCCACTTTAGGGGGTGTCCCCCGGATAGACGCGGGGCGCGGACGGTTGGTTGCCGTACGTATGTGCGAAGGGTGAGGTTTGGCGGGTATGCCGCAGGCGGTTTACGTCCGGATTTGCGCGACGAATCGATCTTTCAAGATCACTTGTTGGCGGGTGCCGGGCGTGTTGTCGGCGGCAGGTGCGAGGATGCACCCAGTACGGAACGACGGGGCGGGAGCCCGGCGTTCCGGCAGACCTGACCGGACGGACGCGTCCGCGCCGGGTGGGGGGCGGACCGGGCAGCGATGGCCGGTCGTCCGTGTCCCGCCGGGCGCCGTACGCACCGCGCAGAAGGGACCGCGTCGGCGATGCAGATCCGGCTGACCGTCATCGGGCCGCGCAACGGCCACCAGACCGCGCCCGCGACCTGTGACGTGCTCGTCACCGCGCCCGTCGGCACCCCGCTGTCCGCGGTGGCCTCCGGCCTGGCCGCGACCGTCGGCGGCCCGGACACCGGGGGCACGGTGATCCTCTACGCCGGTACGGAACGGCTCGATCCGCAGCGCCGGATCCTCGGCGAACCCCCGCTGGTGGACGGGGCGGTACTGGCCCTGCACGCGCCGGTCCCGGAAGCCGAGTGCGCCTCGCTGCCCGGCTCCACGGCCCAGCTCCACGTGGTGGCGGGGCCGGACGCGGGCGGGGTCCATCTGCTGCACCCCGGCCGCATCCGCATCGGGCGGTCCGGCGAGGCGGATGTCCCGCTGGACGATCCGGACGTGTCGCGGCTGCACTGCGCGGTGGTGGTGGGCGAGGACGGGCGGGTCGGCGTCGCGGACCTCGGCTCGACGAACGGCACGACGGTGGACGGCACGGCGGTCGGCACGGAACCGGTGCTGCTGCCCCCGGGCGCACTGCTCCGCCTCGGCGAAACCACCCTCCTCCTGACCCCGTCCACCCACCCCCCACTCCCCCTCACCCCGGACGCAGAGGGCCACCTGGCCCTCCCCGGCAGGGCCGGGACGTACGCGGGGCCCGGCGCAGCCGGGGCAGACGGCGCCGCCGCACCCGGCACCGGCCGCCCCGGCCAACCGGCCCCCGCCCGGGCCGCAGGCCCCGCCACCGGCGCAGCCGGAGCGTACGCCGAGCCCGGCGCAGCCGGGGCACCCGGCACCGGCGGAGCCGAGGCGCCCGCCGCGCCCGGCGGGCCCGGGCCGTACGGCTCCGGCCGCCCCGGCCAACCGGCCCCCGGCACAGCCGGGCCTGGCGGGCCCGGGGCCTACGGCTCCACCGCACCCGGCACGGGCCGGCCGGGCGGACCCGGCCAACCGGCCCCCGGCACAGCCGGGCCCACAGGCCCCGCACAGCCCGCCCCGGGCGCAGCCGCTGCGCCCGCAGCCCCCGCCCGCGCCGCAGGCCCCGCCACCGGCGCAGCCGGGGCGACCGCGGGGTCCGGGGCAGCCGGCCCGTACGCCGCGCCCAGCGCGGGCCACAGCCCTGGCGCAGCCGGAGCCGCAGGCCACGGCATGGGCCGGGCGGGCTCCGGCGGAGCCGGGGCATACGCCGAGCCCGGTGCAGCC
The DNA here is from genome assembly GCF_008642295.1 of Streptomyces venezuelae. Classification (GTDB taxonomy): domain Bacteria; phylum Actinomycetota; class Actinomycetes; order Streptomycetales; family Streptomycetaceae; genus Streptomyces; species Streptomyces venezuelae_C. The sequence goes on from NZ_CP029190.1 coordinate 2,858,514, forward strand.
GGGGCGTACGGCGGGCCCGGCGGGGCCGCGGCACCCGGACCGAACGCCCCAGGCGGAGCCATGGTGCGGAAGGTGCGGCGCGGCCTCGGCGCCTGGGCCCGGAAGTGGGTCGGGCGGGAGGAGTTCGACGAGGCGGCGGACGCCGTGGCCGCCGAGGCCGAGGCCGAGTGCCTGCCCGGCGGCGACAACCCCGCCGCGCTCCTGCTCGCCGCGCTCGGCCCCACCGCCCGGCTCTGGGCGCGGGACCCCGCCACGGCACTCAGCGCCGGGCTCGGCGCCGGCAGCCGGGTCTCGCTGCGCGAAGCCGGGGCGCTCGGGCTGGCCGGGCCGCGGGCCCGGCTGACCGGGCTGGCCCGGTCGGTCGTGGCCCAGCTCGCCGCCCTGCACTCCCCCGCCGAGCTGGAGATCGTCCTGCTCGCCACCGACCGCGCCCGCCCCGTCCCCGACCGGGTCCGGGACTGGGCCTGGCTCGGCTGGCTCCCGCACACCCGCCCCGCCCACGGCCAGGACTGCCGGCTGCTGCTCGCCTACGACCGCGAACAGGCCGCCGCCCGCACCGCCGAGCTGACCCGCCGCCTGGACGACGGCCCGCTCGGCGCCCACTGGGCCGCCGCCGAGCCGGAGGCCGTCCGGCAGGCCGCCGCCGCGTACGACGGCCCGTACACCCTGGTCGTACTGGACGGGGACCCCGGCCCCGGCCCGCTGCGGGACCTGACCGGCCGGCTGGCCTCGCACGGCCCCGCCGCCGGGATCCATCTGCTGTGCCTGGCCGAGGCGCCCGCCGCCACCCCCGCCTCCACCGTCGAGGAGTCCTTCGAGGCGGCCTGCGCCGCCTCCCCCGCCTTCCGCGACTGCGGTGCCGTCGCCCTGCTCAGCGGGGACGTGGCCACCACGGTCCGGAGTTTCCCGGTCAGCGGCGGCCGGCTGGTCGGTCACGGCCGGGGCGCCACCGCCGATGCCGTGTCCGCGGCCTGGGCGGAGCGGTTCGCCCGCGCCCTGGCCCCGCTCCGCCCGGAGGCCGGCACGCCCGGCCCGGACCCCCGCCCGGCCACCGCCGCCGCGCTGCCGCAGACTTCGCGGCTGCTGGACGAGCTGGGCCTGGCCCGGGCCACCCCGGCCTCGCTGATGGCCCGCTGGGCAGCCGCCACCGACCAGGGGCAGGCGGTCGGCGGCCTGGCCGAGGTGATCCTCGGCAGCGGGCTGCGCGGGCCGGTCGGGGCCGAGCTGGTGGCCGACGGGCCGCACCTGCTGATCGAGGGCCCGCCCGGCAGCGGGCGGACCGAACTGCTCCGCTCCGTCGCCGCCTCGCTGTCCTCCGCCGCCCGCCCGGACCGGCTCGGACTGGTGCTGCTGGACGGGTCCGGCGGCGAGCGCGGCGAGGGCCTCGCGCCCTGTACCGAGCTGCCGCACGTCTCGGCGCATCTGGTCGCCTCCGACCCGCTGCGCATGCGCGAGTTCGCGCAGGCCCTCGGCGCCGAGCTGAAGCGCCGGTCGGAGCTGCTGGACGGGGTGCCGTTCAGCGAGTGGCACGCCCGCCGTGAACTCTCCGACCGCATGATCGCCCCCCGCCAGCCCAGCCCCGGCGAGCACCGCAACAACAGCGGCAGCGGCGGCAACAGCAACAGCGGCGATCTGGACCCGCAGCGCTCGGGCACCCTGCGGCTGCGGGCCACCGCCGTCCGCACCGAACCGGCGCCCGGCCCGAGCCCGCTGCCCCGGCTGGTGGTCCTGGTGGACGACTTCGACGCACTGGTCGCGCCCGCGCTCGGCAGTACCGGCCGGCCGGCCGCCGGTTCGGTGGTCCGCGCCCTGGAGGCGGTGGCCCGGGAGGGCGCCCGGCTCGGGGTGCACCTGGTGGCCACCAGCGCCCGTCCGGAGCGCACCGCCGGCACCGAACCGGCCCGGCTGGCGCGGCTCCGGGTGGAGCTCGACGCTCCGGACCAGCCCGGCCCCGGCCGCGGCCTGCTGTGGTTCCCGGACGGCCGGAGCGTTCCCTTCCAGGGCGGCCGGGTGACCGGCCGGATCCCGCGGACCGCCACCCAGCGGCCGACGGTGGTGCCGGTGGAATGGGAGCGGATGGGTGATCCGCCGGCCCGCCGTCCGGTGCGCGAGCTGGGCAACGGCCCGACCGATCTCGCCCTGCTGGCCAGTGCCCTGGACCGGGCCTCGCACCTGGTCTCGGCGATACCCGTGCTGTTCCCGCCCGCCCCGTAGGAGGCGCCGGCGGGGGCCACGCGGTATTGCGGGCCGCATGCGTGACGGCGTAGACCTTGTGGCACGGAACACACCACGGGCACTTCACTGGCACACCACGGGCATCGGGGGCACAGCCATGCGCAACCGCGGACGAAGCCGTACGACGACGCACGCCTGGGTGGCGATGGCCGCCCTGGGCGCACTCGCGCTGACCGCCTGCGGCGGGGACGGCGGGGACGGCGGCACCGGGAAGGAGGGCAGCACCCCCTCGGGCGGTGCGGCCCGGCCCGGCGGGGTCGAATTACCCTCCCTGGCAGGGGAGAAGATCGAGGTCGCGGCCGTCTGGACGGGCCCCGAACAGGCCAACTTCACCAAGGTGCTCAAGGAGTTCGAGAAGCGCACCGGGGCCACCGTCACCTTCGTGCCGGCCCAGGACCCCATCGTGACCTTCCTCGGTACCAAGGTCGCGGGCGGGCAGCCGCCGGACGTGGCGCTGCTGCCGCAGGTCGGGGCACTGGTCTCGGCCGTGCAGAACAAGTGGGCGCAGCCGGTGGGGCCCGCGGCCCAGGCCCAGCTCGACAAGAACTACTCGCCGGGCTGGAAGTCCCTGGGCGCGGTCGGCGGCACCCAGTACGGGGTGTACTACAAGGCGGCCAACAAATCCCTGGTCTGGTACAACGCGAAGGCCTTCGAGGCGGCCGGGGCGAAGGTCCCCAAGACCTGGAAGGAGTTCCTGGCCACCGCCGAGACCTTGTCGGCCTCCGGCATCCCGGCCGTGTCGGTCGGCGGTGCGGACGGCTGGACCCTCACCGACTGGTTCGAGAACATCTATCTCTCCCAGGCGGGTCCGGAAAAGTACGACAAGCTGGCCAAGCACGAGATCAAGTGGACGGACGACAGCGTCAAGCAGGCCCTGACCACCCTCGGTGAGCTGTTCGGCCGCAAGGACTATCTGGCGGGCGGCCAGACCGGGGCGCTGGCCACCGAGTTCCCCAAGTCGGTGACGCAGACCTTCACCGGCGGCGACCAGCCGGCCGCGGCGATGGTCTTCGAGGGCGACTTCGTCGCGGTGAACATCGCCCAGACCGATGCGAAGATCGGCGAGGACGCGCTGGTGTTCCCGTTCCCGGCGGTCGGCGCGAAAGCCCCGGTGGTCTCGGGCGGCGATGTGGCGGTGGCGCTCAAGCCCTCGAAGGGTGCGCAGGCCCTGCTGACCTTCCTGGCCTCGGCGGATGCGGCGGAGATCCAGGCCGCCGAGGGCGGTTTCGTCTCACCCAACAAGTCGGTGCGGCCCGAGGCGTATCCGAACGACATCCAGCGGGAGATCGCCAAGGCGCTGATCGCGGCGGGCGACGACTTCCGGTTCGACATGTCCGACCAGGCCCCGGCGTCCTTCGGCGGCACGCCGGGCGCGGGTGAGTGGAAGGCGCTCCAGGACTTCCTGAAGAACCCGGCCGATGTGGCCGGTACGCAGGCCCGGCTGGAGTCCGACGCGGCCAAGGCCTTCGGGAACTGATCCCGGTGGCCGGGACGTCACGGCGCCGCCACCGGATGGTGGCGGCGGCCTTCCTGCTGCCCGCGCTGCTGCTGCTCGGCGCGCTGGTCGTGCAGCCGATCGGCTACTCCGTCTACCGCAGTCTCTTCGACCGGTCCGGCGGCTCCTTCGTGGGCCTGGACAACTACGGGGAGATCCTGCGGGACGACGCCATCCGCAATGCGCTGAAGAACACGGCGGTGTGGGTGGTGCTGGCGCCCGTCACGGCGACCGTGCTCGGTCTGCTCTTCGCGGTCCTGACGGAACGGGTCCGCTGGGGCACGGCGTTCAAGCTGCTGGTGTTCATGCCCATGGCGATCTCGATGCTGGCGGCCGGGATCATCTTCCGGCTGGTGTACGAGCAGGATCCCGACAGGGGCGTGGCCAATGCGGTGTGGGTGGGGGTGCACGACACCTTCGCCGAGAGTTCGGCCTTCCCCAAGGCCCGGCCCGGCCGTGATTCGCCGCTGGTGCCGGCCGGCGGCGGCGCGTATGTGACGCGGGAGCCGGTCCGGGCGGGCGTGCCGGTGCTGCTGCCGCTGGTCGGGGTCGCCCCGGCCGCGCTCCCGGAGGGGACGAAGACCGCCCGCCCGCCGGCCGGCGAACCGGGGAAGGTCACCGGCACCGCCTGGCAGGACTTCACCCGGGGCGGGGGCGGGCAGACGAACGCGGTGGACCCGGCCGAATCGGCGTACGCGGGCATGCGGATCGAGGCGGTGAAGGACGGGAAGGTGGTGGAGTCCGTCCGGGCCCGGGCGGACGGCACGTTCACCCTGTCGGAGAAGGCCGACGGGGCGGTGCTGCGGCTCCCGGCGGCCAACTTCCGGGAGGCGTACGCGGGGGTGGACTGGCTGGGTCCCGCGCTGGTGACCCCGGCGGTCATCGGGGCGTACGTGTGGATGTGGGCGGGCTTCGCGATGGTGCTGATCGCGGCCGGGCTCGCGGCGGTGCCCCGGGAGCTGCTGGAGGCGGCCCGGGTGGACGGGGCGAACGAGTGGCAGGTGTTCCGCCGGATCACCGTGCCGGTGCTGGCACCGGTCCTGGTGGTGGTCCTGGTGACCCTGGTGATCAACGTGATGAAGATCTTCGACCTGGTCTTCGTGATCGCGCCGGGGTCGGTGCAGGACGATGCGAACGTGCTGGCGCTCCAGCTGTACCGGACCTCGTTCGGCACGGACGCCGATCAGGGGGTGGGCAGCGCGATCGCGGTCCTGCTGCTGCTCCTGGTGGTGCCGGTGATGCTGGTGAACATCCGGCGGCTGCGGAAGGAGCGTTCCCGATGAAGGATTCCCTCGTGTCCCGGCTGGCCGCGCGGACCGCCGGCGGGGCGGTCCGGGTCTTCCTGGTCCTTGCCGCCCTGTTCTGGCTGCTGCCCACGCTCGGCCTGCTGCTGTCCTCGTTCCTGGCGCCTTCCGACCTGAACCGGGAGGGCTGGTGGCAGGTCTTCTCCGAGCCGGCCCGGCTGACCACCGAGAACTACGCGGACCTGCTGGCGAACGACACGATCACGAAGTCACTGCTCAGCACGGTGGCGATCACCGTGCCGGCCACGGTGCTGGTGGTGCTGCTCGGCGCGTTCGCCGGATACGCCTTCGCCTGGCTGGAGTTCCCCGGGCGGGACTGGCTGTTCCTGGTCGTGGTGGGGTTGTTGGTGGTACCGGTCCAGGTCGCGCTGATCCCGGTCTCCGAACTCTTCGGCACGATCGGCCTCTTCGAGACGACGGCCGGGGTGGTCCTGTTCCACACGGCCTTCGGGCTGCCGTTCGCGGTGTTCCTGCTACGGAACTTCTTCGCGGAGATCCCGCGGGAGCTGCTGGAGGCGGCCCGCCTCGACGGGGCCGGTGAACTGCGGCTGTTCACCCGGGTGGTGCTGCCGCTGGGCGGTCCGGCGATCGCCTCGCTGGGCATCTTCCAGTTCCTGTGGGTGTGGAACGACATGCTGGTGGCGCTGGTGTTCGCGGATTCGGCGAACCCGCCCGTCACGGTCGCACTCCAGCAGCAGGTCCGGCAGTTCGGCAACAACATCGACGTGCTCGCGCCCGGCGCGTTCCTGTCGATGGTGATCCCGCTGATCGTGTTCTTCGCCTTCCAGCGGCAGTTCGTGTCGGGGGTGATGGCGGGGGCGGTGAAGTAGTAACCCGAATGCCGCACTCTGCGTAACCTGATGATCGCCAGGGTGGTTCCTGGGCAATATGCCCGCGCCGACCCCTGGATGTGCCGTGCCCCGGTTCAGCGTCATCGTGCCCGCGTACAAGGTCCAGGCGTACCTGCAGGAGAGTCTGGACTCGGTCCTTTCCCAGTCGTACCCGGACCTGGAACTGATCGCGGTGGACGACGCCTCCCCGGACGCCTGCGGTTCGATCGTCGACGAGTACGCGGCCCGCGATCCGCGGGTCACCGCCGTCCACCTGGCGCACAACCTGGGCCTGGGTCCGGCCCGCAACGCGGGTCTGGCCCGGGCGACCGGCGACTACATCGTGTTCCTGGACGGGGACGACACCCTCGCCCCGGGCGCCCTCCAGGCCATCGCCGACCGGCTCAAGGCGACCGGCTCCCCGGACGTCCTGGTGTACGACTACGCGCGCACCTTCTGGACCGGGGAGCTGCTCCGCAACCGGCTGTCCCACCGGCTCTGCGAGGAGGGCCCGGCCAGCTTCCGGCTCGCCGACCGTCCGGCGCTGCTCGGCATGCTGATGGTGGTGTGGAACAAGGCCTACCGCCGCGAGTTCGTGGAGCGCGAGGAGCTCGTCTTCCCGACCGGCCTGTACGAGGACACCCCGTGGACCTACCCGGCCCTGCTGGCGGCCGAGTCCGTGGCGGTCCTGGACCGGGTGTGCGTGCACTACCGGCAGCGGCGGACCGGGTCGATCCTCACCACGACCACACCCCGGCATCTGGACATCTTCGACCAGTACGACCGGGTGTTCGCCTTCCTGGCCGGCCGCCCGGAGCTGGAGCGCTGGCGGCCCCTGGTGCACCGGCGGATGGCCGAGCACTACTGCGCGCTGTTCGCGGACCGGGTGCGGCTGCCGCGGGCGTCCCGGCCGGAGTTCTTCCGGCGGGCGGCCGACCAGCTGCGCCGCTACCGGGCGCCGGGCCCGCGGAGCGGCGGCCCGCTGCCGGTGTCCCGGGTGGACCGGCTGCGGCACACCCTGATGCGGCTGGGCCTGCGGCGCCTGTACCGCAGCCTGTCGGTGCTGCGGGCGGCCGGGCTGGCGGCGGCCCGGGGCGCGGCGGCGGCCCGCCAGGGGCTGCGCGAGACGGTGTGCCGGCTGCACTACCGGCTCCAGCGGCTGCGGCCCCTCCGCTCCGACCTCGCCGTCTTCAGTGCGTACTGGCACGGCGGCTACGCCTGCAATCCGGCGGCGATCGAGGCGAAGCTGCGGGAGCTGGCGCCGGGCATGCGGACGGCGTGGATCTGCGGCCCGGGCCATGCCTCGGGGCTGCCCCGGGCCACGGCCGCGCTCCGCCCGGGCTCGTTCGCGTACTGGACGGCCCTGGCCCGGGCGCGCTACCTGGTCACCAACGTCAACTTCGACCGCGCCCTGGTCAAACGCCGCGGCCAGATCCTCGTCCAAACCCAGCACGGCACCCCGCTGAAGCGGGTCGGCCTGGACCTCCAGGACCGCCCGGCGGCCACCCCGACCACCGATTTCGCGGGGCTGCTGCGCGGCGCCGACCAGTGGGACTACCTGCTGTCCTCGAACCGCCATTCCACCCTGGTCTGGGAGAAGGCCGTGCCTTCGTCCTACACCACCCTGGAGTACGGCTATCCGCGCAACGACGTGTTCCACCGGGCGTCCGCCTCGGACGTGGCGGAGCTCCGGGACCGCCTGGGCATCCCGGCCGGCACCACGGCCGTCCTGTACGCCCCCACGCACCGCGACTACCGCCGCAGCCGCCCGGACTACCTGGACTTCGACCGGGTGCTGCGGGACCTGGGTCCGCGCTTCACGATCCTGGCCCGCGCCCATCACACCTACGGTGACGTCCCGTTGTCCCGGGACGCGCATCCGCGCCTGATCGACGTCTCGGGGCACCCCTCGGTGGAGGAGCTGTGCCTGGCGGCCGACGCGCTGGTCACCGACTACTCGTCCCTGATGTTCGACTACGCCTCGCTGGACCGGCCGATCGTGATCCACGCGGACGACTGGGAGGCGTACGAGGCCGCCCGCGGCACCTACTTCGACCTCCGGGCGTTCCCGCCCGGCGCGATCGCCCGGACCGAGGACGAACTGATCGACATCTTCGCCACCGGCCACTGGCAGGGCTCCCGCTCGGCCGAGCTCCGGGCGGCCTTCCGGGCGCGGTTCTGCACGTACGACGACGGGCACGCGGCGGAACGCGTGGTCCGCCGGGTCTTCCTGGACCAGTCGGACGGCCTCCCCGCGTTCGTCCCCCTGGAGGCCCGCCACCCCGCCCCGGCGGCATCGGCCGCCGCCGGGGCCGCCGTCTCCAGTCCCCCGCTGGCGGGCCTGAGCCCGTCGCGCTGGCCTTAGAAAATGTCGTCGTCGTGGATCAACCGCCAGGCGGTGAGGGCGAGGGAGGCCCGTACCAGTCCGGTGTGCTCGGTGAGTTCGATGCCGAGGCTCTTCGCGATCTGTTCGAGCCGGCGGGCGACGCTGCTGTGGTGGAGGTGGAGGAGCTCGGCGGCCCGGCGGAGTGAGCCGGTGGCGCAGTAGGCGTCCAGGGTCTCCAGGTCTTCGGGGTTCCCGGCGATACGCGCGATGGCGGCGATGTCGGTGTTGTCCCGCAAGGCCTGGTCGCCCACCCGGGCGAGCAGCGCCACCGCCCCCAGGTCGTCGTGGTGGACGACGGGCCGGCGCGGGGTGGTGAACCGGACGGCGGTGCGGGCCTGCCGCCAGGAGCGGTCGGGGCTTTCGGCGGACCCGATGCCCGCGCGCACCCCTTCGGGGAACCGGGTCCGGTCCACGGTGGTGGCCAGGACGGCGCCCACACCGGCGAGCGGTGCCGCCTTCACGGTGCTCCCCGGACAGACCAGACCGGCGATCCGGTCGAGCGGTAGCCGCGAACGGACGGCGAGGACCTGAACGGGCCGGCCGGGGGTGAAACCGAGCAGCCGTAACGCCCGCGCCCTGGCGGCCTCGTCGCTGTCGGCACTGATCACCAGCTCGACGAGGGCGGGGTCGGCCATGGTGGTGCGGGCCGGACCGTACCGCTCCACGGCCGTGGCGGTGGCGAGGGCGAGCCGCTCCAGCAGCACCTCGTCCAGCTGGTTCGGCGCGCCGGGGCGTTCCAGCCACACGGTGCCGATCTCCTCCTCGTCGAGTGTGATCGGCACGGTGGTGAACGCGGGCGCCGGTGACGACGGCCCGGACGACGGGTCGGCCGCCGCCCGGCCATCGGCCGCGACGCGGATCACCCGCCCGGTGCCGTGCAGCCGGATTCCGGCCACGCACTCGGCCAGCCCCGCCGAGGCCCGGGCGAGCGCGGGCAGGTCCACCCGCCGGCGCATCAGCGTGTCGTAGAACGCCACGATGCGGATCGCACCGTCGACGTACGGATCCAGTCCCGACAACCGCACCGCCAGTGCCTCCATGCCAGGAGGGTAAGTCGCGGCGGCCTGGAAGGAGAAGCGCCGTTCGGCGCGCGATCCGGGCGCGATGCCCGACGGTCGGCGGATGATCCGGCGGGCGGCCGGCGGTCAGGATGGCCGGCATGGACCCCGAACTCGAAGCATTCGTCCCCCTGCTCCCCCGTACCGACCTGAACGACCCGGTCGCCTATCGCACGATGTACGCCGAACTGGCCGCGGCGCGGCCGGCTCCGGACACCACGGGCCTGGAGATCGAGGCCCGTACGGTGCCGGCCGATCCGGAGGTACCGGTACGGATCTACCGCCCGCTGTCGGGAGCGGCCCCCGGCGCGTTCATCTGGCTGCACGGCGGCGCCTGGGTGGTCGGCGACCTGGACGTCGAGGAGCACTGGGCCGCCCCGATCGCCCGGCTTTCCGGCGCGGTCGTCATCACGGTCGACTACCGCCTGTCCCCCGAGCACCGGTTCCCGGCCGCGCTGGACGACGCGTACGCCGTACTGGCCTGGACATACGAGCACGCCGCCGAGCTCGGCATCGACCCGGACCGGATCGCGGTCGGCGGGCACAGCGCCGGGGGGAACCTGGCGGCGGCGGTAGCGCTGCGGGCCCGTGACGAGCAGGGCCCGCCGGTCCGCTTCCAGCTGCTCAACGAGGCCATCCTGGACGACCGGCAGCAGACGTGGTCGGCACGGAACTTCACCGACACGCCCTGGAACACGCGCGATGTCCGTGCCACGGCGCTCGCCCACTACCTGGGCTCCCAGCCGGCCACGCCGTACGCGGCACCGGCCCGCGCGGAGGACCTGTCCGGGCTCCCGGCGGCCTATGTCGCCACCGCGGAGTTCGATCCGAACCGGGACGAGGGCATCGCGTATGCGCTGCGCCTGCTGGAGGCGGGCGTGCCGGTCGAACTGCATCAGTGGCCGGGTACGTTCCACGGCTCGCTGGCGCTCCAGTCGGCCGACGTCTCCCAGCGCCAACTGACCGAACTCGGCGCGGTCCTGCGCCGTGCACTGGCCGCCTGAGCGGCCCGAGCGAAGGGAAGCAATCACCATGCCCACGACCACCCCGATCGACCTGTTCGCCTCCTTCCTCCACCTCCAGCAGGACGGCGGGGCACACGCCGTGCCGCCCGTCTTCGACGTCGAGCGGGACGGCTGGCAGGTGATGGCCTTCCATGTGGAGACCGACGCCGACGTCCACGGCGACCACTGGGAGGTCCACCCGCACGCGGAGGAGGTCGTCTCCTGTCTGAGCGGCGGCATACGCCTCTACTTCCGCCCGGAGCACCCCGGAGACCCGGAAGAGCAGCTCACCCTCCCGCCCGGCACCGCGGTCATCGTCCCGCGGGGCCGCTGGCACCGCCTCGCGCTGGACGCCCCCAGCGACATCATGTCGATCACCCTCCCCCGCGGCAGCCGCCTTGAAAAGCGCACGGAGCCGTAACCCGCAGGCCCGCGCCGGGCCCCCCACGGGGGTGGGGGCCCGGCTAGGCCTCGCTGCTGCGCAGCGCCGCCACCGCCGAGCGGGCCAAGGAGTCCAGGTAGCCCGCGGTCACCGCCTCGCCGACGACCACCACCCGCCAGTACAGGGGCCCGACCGCCAGGTCCAGCGCATGGTCCGGGTCCACCCCCGCCCCCAGCTCCCCGCGGGCGACCGCCTCCGCGACGATCCCCTCCGCCAGCCGCCGCTGCCCGTCGAGCACCGCCCCCCGCACCGCCTCCGCGATCTCCGGGTTGCGGGCCGCCTCCACCAGCAGGTCCGGGATCACCGCCGAAGCCACCGGGTGCCGCAGGACGTGCGACATGACCTCCAGCAGCGCCCGCAGGTCCCCGTACAGCGACCCCGTCGCCGGCACCGGCAGCCCTTCCGCCGCGAACGCCCCGATCAGGTCCAGCACCAGGTGCAGCTTGGACTTCCACCGCCGGTACACCGCGGTCTTCCCCACGCCCGCGCGCCTCGCGATCCCCTCGATGGACATCCGGGAGAACCCGACCGCCGCCAGCTCCGCCAGCACGGCCGCCCTGATCGCTTCGGTCACGTCCTCGCGCAGGACGGCGGCACCCGCCGGAGCCCGCCTGGGCGCAGCGGCAGCAGCAGGGTCATCGGCGGCAGCAGCGTGGTTGGTCATGCACAGAGCATAGCCGCGCACGCCGCCACTCCCCCGTGACGACGATACGGTTGCGTCCCGACGCAATCCGCCCTACTCTCGCCGTAGCGACGATACGGACCCGTTCCATCGACCAACCGGCCGGCGACGAAAGCGAAGCGACCCCGCGTGACCACCACGACCACCGCGACCGCCCTGGACAAACCCACGCCCGCAGCCCTCGCCGCCACCCACGGCCTCACCGTCAGCGGCGCCCGCCCCACCCTCCCCCGCTACCTCCGCGAGCTCTGGGGCCGCCGCCACTTCGTGACGGCCTTCGCGACCGCCAAAATGGCGGCGCAGTACAGCACGGCGAAGCTCGGCCAGGTGTGGCACCTGGTCACCCCGCTCCTCAACGCCCTCGTCTACTACTTCGTCTTCGGCATCGTCATGAAGGCCAGCCACGGAGTCCCCGACTACATCCCCTTCCTCATCACCGGCGTCTTCGTCTGGGACTTCATCGGCAGCTCCGTCAACGCCGGCACCCGCGCCATCCACGGCAACCTCGGCCTGGTCCGCGCCCTGCACTTCCCCCGCGCCAGCCTGCCCATCGCCACCGTCGTACAGCTCTTCCAGCAGCTCCTGGTGACCATGCTCGCCCTGGTCGTCCTGCTGCTCGGCTTCGGCCAGACCCCGAACCCGGCCTGGCTGCTGGCCCTCCCCACCCTCCTCCTGATGGCCGTGTTCTGCGCCGGCTGCGCCCTCGCCATGGCCCGGATCGGCAGCAGGACCCCCGACATCAGCCAGCTGATGCCCTTCGTCCTGCGCACCTGGATGTACTCCTCCGGCGTCATGTGGTCCATCGACCAGATGCTGAAGGGCGACCACCTCCCCGGCTGGGTCAGCCTGGTCCTCAAGACCAACCCGGCAGCGGTCTACATCGACCTGATGCGCTTCTCCCTCATCGACTCCTTCACCGCCCACAACCTCCCGCCGCACGCCTGGCTGATCGCGGCCGGCTGGGCCCTGCTCGCCGGCATCGGCGGATTCGTCTACTTCTGGAAGGCAGAGGAGGAGTACGGCCGTGGCTGATACGGAACCCCGCACCCCCACCGTGATCGCCGACGACGTGCACGTCGTCTACAAGGTCCACGGCAGCGGCGCCGCCCGCGGCAGCGCCACCGCCGCCCTCAGCCGCATCGCCCGCCGCAAGAGCACCGCCCGCCCCACCGCCACCGAGGTGCACGCCGTCCGCGGGGTCAGCTTCATCGCGTACAAGGGCGAAGCCATCGGCCTGATCGGCTCCAACGGCTCCGGCAAATCCACCCTCCTCAAGGCCATCGCCGGCCTCCAGCCGGTCACCGAGGGCAAGATCTACTCGCACGGCCAGCCCTCCCTCCTCGGGGTCAACGCGGCCCTGATGAACGACCTGACCGGCGAGCGCAACGTCATCCTCGGCGGCCTGGCCATGGGCATGACCCGTCGCCAGATCCGCGACCGCTACGACGAGATCGTCGACTTCTCCGGCATCAACGAGAAGGGCGACTTCATCGGTCTCCCCATGCGCACCTACTCCTCCGGGATGGGCGCCCGCCTCCGCTTCGCCATCGCCGCAGCCAAGAACCACGACGTGCTGATGATCGACGAGGCCCTGGCCACCGGAGACGCCCGCTTCCAGCGCCGCAGCCAGGCGCGGATCGAGGAACTCCGCAAGGAGGCCGGCACGGTCTTCCTGGTCAGCCACGGCATCGGCACCATCCGCGAGACCTGCGACCGGGCGATCTGGCTGGAACACGGCGTGCTCCGCATGGACGGCCCGACGGAAGAGGTCTGCGACGCGTATGAGGCGTTCACCAAAGGCTGAGCTGAGCGATCATGACCCCATGTCGGAACAGTGGGAGGACCTGCCCGCCGAAGTGCGGGAACAGGTGGACGCGGCCCTGACCCAAGGCCGGATCATGCAGGCGGTCAAGGCCGCCTGGGACGAACTGCGGGAGTGGGGGCTGGGGCTGCGCGAGGCGCAGGAGTTCGTCTACGCCCGGCACCAAGCCCTGGCCATCCGGCCGGAAGACTCCGACGACCCGCTCGACCTCGCCTCGCTGGCCGACCGCGCGGCCGGCCTCCCCGGCCGGATCGTGGCCATCGAGGCCGTCTGGGACGGGGACACCGTCCACGACTGGTTCGTCCTGCTCATGGCGGTCCTGGACGAGCCCGCCGGGGAGCAGTGCCTGGCGACCGTCTACAACCGGCCCGGCCCGCACACCGAGGCCTCCCGCGCGAGGGAGGCGGGCCGTGCGCTGGCCGCGCACCTCGGCGTGCCGTTCCGCTTCGCCGACCCGGAGAACTCGTACAAGGGATCTGTACGAGCTCACCGTCTGGACAGGAGGAGTCACCGTACGTGACGCTGGCTGCATGGCGAGTGACGACCCCGAAGTCGAACCCGATGCCCATCTCCGCGCCTTCGGTGACACGGTCAAGGCCTTCCGGAAACGCGCCGGTCTGACACAGGAACAACTGGCCGAGCGGATCAGGTACTCGATCCAGTACGTCGGCTCGGTCGAGCAGGGCCGCCGTCACCCGTCCGACAAGTACGTGACCCAGCTGGAGGAGGCACTGGACTCCTTCGGCGTGATCCGGATCGCGGCGAAACAGCTCAACCGGCAGCGGGGGCTGGCGTCCTGGTTCCATCGCTGGGCCGATCTGGAGGAGACGGCCTTGGCCCTCAGCACGTACGAGTGCCGAGTGGTGCCGGGCCTGTTGCAGACCGAGTCCTACGCGCGGGCGCTCATCGAAAACACGCCGCCACCGAGGACGCCCAAGAGGGCGGAGGCCCTGGTCGCAGCTCGCCTGGAGCGGCAGCGATTGCTCGACCGGGTGCCGTTGACGGCCTTCAGCTTCATCATCGAACAGGTCGTACTCGAACGGCAGATCGGCGGGCCCGAGATGACCCGCGAGGTGATCGACCACCTGCTGGACTGCGCCCGGAAGTCCAACGTCGACATCCAGATCATGCCGACCGTCCAGCCGCATCACGCGGGTACAGATGGCCCGTTCCAACTCCTCGAAACCGAGGAACACGAGTGGCTGGGGTACACCGAGGGACCCAAGATGGGCCTGGTCATCACGGCCCCAGCGGCCCTCAGCGTCCTCCATCAGCAGTATGCAAAACTTCGCTTCCAGGCCCTCAACCCGGTGGATTCCGTGGGCTTGTTGGAGCGAATGCGAGGAACCTTATGAGCAGCACCTCCGCGTTGCGGTGGTTCAAGAGCAGCTACAGCAGCAGCCAGGGCGACAGCTGCGTCGAAGTGGCCCTCTCCTGGCACAAGTCGAGCTACAGCAGCAGCCAGGGGGACGACTGCGTCGAGGTCGCCACCTGCGCCGACACCGTCCACGTCCGGGACTCCAAGGTCACCGCCGGCCCCGAGCTGGCGCTGAGCCCCGCCGCCTGGACCCGTTTCCTCAGCCACACCGCGTAGGCGGAAAGCCGAAGGCCCCGGCCCCCGGAAACTCCGGGAGCCGGGGCCTTCGTACGGGCCGGCTACGCGTGCGAGCGCAGCAGGCTCCGCATCGTACGCATCGCGACCGACAGGTTCGCCAGGTCGAAGTCGTCCGAGCCCTGGATCTCGTCCAGGGTCGTCCGCGCCCGGCTGATGATCGCCGCGTTCTTCTCCTCCCACGCCTTGAAGCGCTGCTCGGGAGTCGAGTCGCCGTTGCCCACCGCCAGGACGTCGGCCGTCAGGGCCGCATGCGCCGCGAACAGGTCCTCGCGGATGGAGGCGCGGGCCATGGACTGCCAGCGGTCGGCCCGCGGCAGCTCGATGATCCGGTCCATCAGCTTGGTGATCTCCAGGCGGTCGGCGAGGTCGTAGTAGACCTCGGCGACGTCCAGCGGGGCGATGCCGGTGCGGTCCGCGATGGCGACGATGTCCAGGGTCGGGAAGGCGGAGGAGAACCCGGCGACCTTCGCGCCCAGCTCGTCCGGCACCCCGGCCGCGGTCAGCTCGTCCAGGACCAGCTGGTACCAGTCCAGGTCCGCGCCGCGCAGCAGCTTCGGCATGTCCGCCCAGACCGCCGAGACCCGCTCGCCGAAGAAAGCGATGGTCTCGGTGATCTCCAGCGGCTGCGGCCGGTTGTTGAGCAGCCAGCGGGTGCCGCGCTCGACCAGGCGCCGCGAGTGCAGCCGGATGCGGGTCTGGACGTCGGCCGGGACCGTGTTGTCCAGGGACTCGACCCCGTCCCAGACCTCAGCCAGGCCGAAGATCTCGCGGGCCGAGAGCTGCGCCCGGACGATCTCCTCCAGGGAGGCTCCGGTCTCCTCGCGGAGGCGGTGCAGGAAGGTGGAGCCGCCGGTGTTGACGGTGTCGTTGACCAGCAGGGTGGTGATGATCTCGCGGCGCAGCGCGTGCGCGTCGATCTGCTCGGGGAACTTCTCGCGGAGCGCGGTCGGGAAGTACGCGTGGAGCAGGCGGCGCAGGTACGGGTCGTCCGGCAGCGAGGTGTGGATGAGCTCGTCCGCCGTGGTGATCTTGGTGTAGGCGAACAGGACGGCCAGCTCGGGCTGGGTGAGGCCCTTGCCCTGGTTGAGCAGCTCGCGGATCTGCCGGTCGGTGGGCAGGAACTCCAGCTCGCGGTTGAGCAGTCCGGCGCGCTCCAGGCGGCGCATGAAGCGCTGCTGGGCGTGGAGCAGGCTGGGGGCCTGGGCGATGCCGTTGGCGAGCGCGGTGTTCTGCGCGTAGTTGTTGCGCAGCACCAGCCGGCCGACCTCGTCGGTCATCTCGGCGAGCAGCTTGTTGCGCTGCTTGACGGTCATGTCCCCGTCGGCGACGACCGCGTTGAGCAGGATCTTGATGTTCACCTCGTGGTCGGAGGTGTCCACGCCGGCGCTGTTGTCGATGGCGTCGGTGTTGGTCTTGCCGCCTTCGCCGCCGGCGCCGAGCCGGGCGTACTCGATCCGGCCGAGCTGGGTCAGGCCCAGGTTGCCGCCCTCGCCGACGACCTTGACCCGCAGGTCCTGGCCGTTGACGCGGATGGCGTCGTTCGCCTTGTCGCCGACGTCGGCGTGGGTCTCGGCCGAGGCCTTGACGTAGGTACCGATGCCGCCGTTCCACAGCAGGTCGACCGGGGCCTTCAGGACGGCCTGCATCAGCTCGGCGGGGGTCACCTTCGCGATGCCCTCCTGGATGCCGAGGGCCTCGCGCATCTGCGGGGTGACCGGGATGGCCTTCGCGGAGCGCGGGTGGATGCCGCCGCCCGCGGACATCAGCTCGGTGTTGTAGTCGGCCCAGGAAGAGCGCGGCAGGTCGAACAGGCGGCGGCGCTCGGCGTAGGAGACGGCCGCGTCCGGGTTCGGGTCGATGAAGATGTGCCGGTGGTCGAAGGCGGCGACCAGGCGGATGTGCTCGGAGAGCAGCATGCCGTTGCCGAAGACGTCGCCGGACATGTCGCCCACGCCGACCACGGTGAAGTCCTGGGTCTGGGTGTCGTGGCCCAGCTCGCGGAAGTGCCGCTTGACGGACTCCCAGGCGCCGCGGGCGGTGATGCCCATGCCCTTGTGGTCGTAGCCGGCCGAGCCGCCGGAGGCGAAGGCGTCGCCGAGCCAGAAGCCGTACTCCTCGGCGACCCCGTTGGCGATGTCGGAGAAGGTGGCGGTGCCCTTGTCGGCGGCGACGACCAGGTAGGTGTCGTCCTCGTCGTGGCGGACCACGTCACGCGGGGGCACGACCTCGCCGGCGACCATGTTGTCGGTGATGTCGAGCAGCGCCGAGATGAAGATCTTGTACGAGGCGATGCCCTCGGCCAGCCAGGCGTCGCGGTCCACCGACGGGTCGGGGAGGTTCTTGGCGACGAAGCCGCCCTTGGCGCCGACCGGGACGATGACGGTGTTCTTCACCATCTGCGCCTTGACCAGACCGAGGATCTCGGTGCGGAAGTCCTCACGGCGGTCGGACCAGCGCAGGCCGCCTCGGGCGACCTTGCCGAAGCGCAGGTGGACGCCCTCGACGCGCGGGGAGTACACCCAGATCTCGAAGGCGGGGCGCGGGGCCGGGAGGTCCGGGATGGCCTGCGGGTCGAACTTCATCGACACGTAGGCGTGCGGCTCGGCGCTGCCGTTGTGCTGGAAGAAGTTGGTGCGCAGGGTGGCCTTGATGAGGGTGAGGAAGGAGCGCAGGATGCGGTCCTCGTCCAGCGAGGCGACCTGGTCCAGGGCGCCTTCCAGCTCCTCCAGCATGGCGTCGACGAGCTCGCTGCCGGCGGCCTGGCGGCCGGGCGACATCCGGGCCTCGAAGAGGGAGACCAGCAGCCGGGTGGTGTGGACGTTGTTGCGGAGGGTGTCCTCCATGTAGTCCTGGCTGAAGGTGGAGCCGGCCTGGCGCATGTACTTGGCGTACGCGCGCAGGACGACGGCCTGCCGCCAGGTCAGCCCGGCGCCCAGCACCAGGGTGTTGAAGTTGTCGTTCTCGGCCGCGCCGGTCCAGACGGCGGCGAAGGCCTCCTGGAAGCGCTCGCGGGCGTCGTCGCCGAGGTAGGCGGCGTCGCCGTTGCCGGCGGGCGCGGGCAGGCGCAGACCGAAGTCGTAGATCCAGGCGTTGGTGCGGTCCGAGCGGCGCAGCTCGTAGGGGCGCTCGTCGGTGACCTCGACGCCCAGGCGCTGGAGCACCGGCAGCACGGCGGACAGGGAGACCTGCTCGCCGGCCCGGTAGATCTTGAAGCGGCGCTCGCCGGCGCCGGCGCCGACCGGCTCGTACAGGGAGAGCGCGAAGTCGCGGTCGCCGGCGGTGGCGGCCAGCTTCTCCAGGTGGATCAGGTCGGCCACGGCCGCGCGCGCAGAGTGGTCTGCCTTGTATCCCTCGGGGAAGGAGGTGCCGTAGCGGCGCAGCAGCTCGGCGGCGCGCTCCTCGCCGCATTCGGCGATCAGCGCTTCCTGGAAGCCGTCGGCCCAGGAACGGGCCGCCTCGACCAGGCGGCCCTCCAGGTGCTCGACATCGGCATCGGTGAGGACCGGCAGCTCGGTGCCCTGCGGGACGCGGATGACGAAGTGGATGCGGGAGAGGATCGACTCGGTGTTCCAGGCGGTGAAGTCGACGCTGGTGCCGCCGAGCTCCTCCTTCAGGATGTCCATCAGGCGCAGCCGGACGCCGGTGGTGAACCGGTCGCGCGGCAGGTAGACGAGGGCCGAGTAGTAGCGGCCGTACTCGTCCTGGCGCAGGTAGAGCCGCAGCCGGCGGCGTTCCTGGAGGTAGAGGACCGAGGTGACGATGGCCTGGAGCTGGTCGACGGGGGTCTGGAACAGCTCGTCGCGCGGGTAGGTCTCCAGGATCTGGAGGAGGTCGCGGCCGTCGTGGCTGGCCGGGGAGAAGCCGGCGACGTCGAGGACCTCGGCGACCTTGCGGCGGATGACCGGGACCCGGCGGACCGACTCGGTGTAGGCGGCGGAGGAGAACAGGCCGAGGAAGCGGCGCTCACCGATGACGTTGCCCTCGGCGTCGAACTTCTTGACGCCGACGTAGTCGAGGTAGGAGGGGCGGTGCACGGTGGAGCGGCTGTTGGCCTTGGTCAGGACCAGCAGGCGGTGCTCGCGGGCCTTGGCGCGGGCGTCGGCGGGCAGCCGGTTGAAGGACGGGGAGACCGGGTGGCCGTCGTCCTTGCCGCTGTGGTGCGGGTCGGAGCGCAGGATGCCGAGGCCGGTGCCGGGGACGGCGGCGAGGGAGTCGCCGTCGACCAGGTTGTACTCGCGGTAGCCGAGGAAGGTGAAGTGGTCGTCGGCGAGCCAGCGCAGCAGCTCGCGGGCCTCTTCGAGCTCGTACTCGCGCAGGTCCTGGGCGGTCGGCTCGGCGCTGAGGCCGTCGGCGAGGCGGAGCGCGGCGTCGCGCATCTTCTCCCAGTCCTCGACGGACTCGCGCACGTCGGACAGGACGCGGAGGAGGTCGGCGGTGATCTGCTTGAGGTCGCCGCGGTCGGTCTCGCGGTCGATCTCGACGTGGATCCAGGACTCGACGAGGGAGTCGTGCGGGCGCGCGGTCTGCGGGCCGTGGACGTCGCAGTCGGGGCCGAGGATCTCGATGAGCCGGCCGGTGACGTCGCGGCGGACGACGACCTGCGGGTGGATCACGACGTGGATGCCGCGGCCCTGCCGGGACAGCTCGTTGGTGACGCTGTCGACCAGGAACGGCATGTCGTCGGTGACGACCTCGACGACCGAGTGGCTGGAGGTCCAGCCGTTCTCCTCGACGGTGGGGGTGTGGACGCGCACGTTCGCGGTGCCCTGCGGCCGGTTCTCGGCGAGCCGGTAGTGCGAAAGGGCCGCGCCGAAGACGTCGACCGGGTCCCGGTCGGTGAGGTCCTCGGGTGCGGTGTGCAGGTAGTAGCGCTGGAGGTAGGAGAGCACGGTGTCCCGGTCGGGGCGCTCTCCCTGCTCGGACCCAGTCGGAAGTAGCCCCCCGGCCGGGCTGTTCTCAGCTACCCGGGCCGCCCGTGCGAGCAGCTCGGCCTTGGCTTCGTCCAGCTTGGTCTGCATGTCCTCATGGCTCCTGTCGCGCGCCGTTGCGTGACGTAGGTGAAGGAAGGAATCGCGATAGTCGCGGAATGTGCTGCTGCTGCGGCACTCGCCGCCGCCGGCTCGGAATC
This sequence comes from Streptomyces venezuelae, assembly GCF_008642295.1. Classification (GTDB taxonomy): domain Bacteria; phylum Actinomycetota; class Actinomycetes; order Streptomycetales; family Streptomycetaceae; genus Streptomyces; species Streptomyces venezuelae_C. Next base: position 2,878,515 of record NZ_CP029190.1, read on the forward strand.
GGCCATGATCGCCGCGATCGGAATGATCGAAATGGTGTGCGGCGAGGTGATCGGCAGAGGATTCCGGGTCTCCCGGGAGCGCGAATCAGCGAAGGCCCGGGCACGGACGTGCGCCGGGCGCAGGCCGGGGGCCGCAGTGCCCCCGATGACTATCGCGCTGATCACGGGTACAAGGCTATCTCGCTCCACCCCCGGCGCGTCATGAGCTGTATGTGTACAAAACCGGGGGTGGAACTTTGACACTCTGGACAGCGACGCGACCCGTAGTCGGTGTGTACCGCTCCGGTACCAGTGGCTATTCGGCCAAATCCCGGGCTGCACGTACGGCGTCTTCCAGCGTGTCCACGACCGGGACACCGGCCGATTCCAGACTGCTGCGGCTGTGCGATCCGCCGGTGTAGAGGACGGCCCGGGCGCCCACATGAGCGGCGGCGGCGGCATCGTCCAGGGCGTCTCCGATGAGAACCGTACGTTCGGCGGTCACTCCGGCCGGGGCCATGGCCGCCAAATGGCGTACGAGATGCCCTGCCTTGGTGGTGTGGGAGGGGCCGGTGCGGCCGTCGACGCGGACGAAATGGGACTCGATGCCGTGCGTGCGGACCAGCGGCACGAGGCGGTCGTGGGGCGCGAGGGAGAGCAGCGACTGGCTGAGGCCGGCGCGCTGCCAGTCACCGAGGAGGGTCTTGGCACCCTCGGCGAGTCCGGCTTCGGCGGCGGCGGCCCAGTAGTGGCGGTGGAAGGTCTCGTCCATGACGAGCCATTCCTCTTCGGTGGGCAGCCGGCCCATGATCCGCTCGTAGAACCTGGGGACGGGGACGACGTACAGATCGCGGTAGCGCTCCAGGGTGATCGGCTCGAAGCCGAACTCGGCGAAGGAGGCGTTGGTCGCGGCGATGACGGCGTCGATGTCGTGGAGCAGGGTCCCGTTCCAGTCCCACACGATGTGCAGGGAGGGCCCGGACTGCCCGGACGGCCCGGACGGCCCGGAAGATATGGACGCCACGGAGGTCAAGTCGTTCATCCCACCAACCCCGGAATCTCCTGCACCCCGAACCAGAGCAGCTCGTGGTCCTCGGCTCCGTCCACGGTGAACAGGGCGTCGTCGTCCCCGGCTTCGGCGGCCGGCAGCGCGTCGGCGGCGGCGGTCACGTCCGGGACGGCATCGTCGGCGTCGACGTGCACGGCGGCGGCGACGGTGAGCCGCACGGGGCCGTCGAGGGTGACCTGGCCGAGCGTGTCCTCGTCGAGCCCGGGGGCGGCGGTGGCGGCCTTGTCGGCGACGTCCACGGCGACGACCACCCGCTTGCGGGGCGCGTCGGCATCCCCGGCGACCAGGCGCAGCGAGGCGGCGGCGGCCCGGCCGAGGGCGGCGTACTCCAGCTCCTCGATGTCGTCCGAGGTGTACCACTCCCGCAGCGCGGGCGTAACGGCATACGCCCGCAACGGCGCAGGCCCCAACTCGCCCGCCTTGTGCGCCTCGGCGAGCCCGGGAAGGGTCAGGGGGACGTACACGCGCATGGCCGGCTGCTTTCCGTAGTCGAGAACGCCCTCAGGATACGGCGACGACGCCAACTGTCCACGAGCCCCGGACCAGCGCGGGGGCGGCCCGCGGCTGCGCGGTGGCCCGGGCGGGCTGCTGCCCGGGTCACCGGAGCCGGGGGCCGGGGCGGCGGGGGTCGGCCGGTTGCCCGGCCGAGGCGCGGGACGCTCGGGCGTGCGACCGACCGGCCGCCCGGGCGGGCTGCCGGCCGGGCCACCGGAGCCCGGGTCGACCGGGCGCGCTGCCGGGACGGCTTGGCGTCCACTTCGGGGTGGGGCGCAACCCGTTCGGGGTCCCCTTTCGAGTGTCCGCAGCAAGGCGGCGCCGGCGTCCACCCAGCGCGGTCTGTGGGGCCGCTGAACGGCCCGTGGCGGCGGGCCGGCAACCCGGATAGGTGAATCCCCGCCGGACGGCCGCTCGGCGGCCGGTGGCGTTGCGGCGTCCAAGCCGCCCGGCCTAGACATCCCCCACCACGCCAAGTTACCGGCTGGTATGTGCAGCGCACCGGCCGGACTCACATCTCGGGGGCTACAGCCATGGACAGCAACACCGGCACCACCACCCACGGCAACGGCGGCGGGACCCCGCCCGAGCGGACACCCGCCGTACAGGGCGGCGGCGGGGCCGCCCGACGGCGGCCGGCCGCCCGGACCCGGCCCGCCGGACGGCGCGACCAGCGCCGCCCGCCCAGCCGGCTCGACCCGCGCGACCCGCGCCGGATGGCCGCGGCCCCACACGCCTGGTTCGCCGAGGCGCTGCTGGCCGTACTGAGCGGACGCCGCCCGGTCCACTACCTGCTCGGCCACACCGTAGGCCCGGCGTACGAGCAGCTGATCACCCTCACCCGCTCCGGCCCGCCCCGGGACGGCCTCCGGCCGATCCTGCGGCACTGCGGGCGGTTCCGGCCGTGCCCGGGGGTGATCGAGGCGTTCGCCCGCATCGCGGTCGGCGACCGCGTCACGGCCATGGCGTTCCGCCTGGAACAGGGCACGGACCTCCGCTGGCGCTGCGCGGCGGTGGAGGTGGGGCCCCTGTCATAGCCGCCCACGGGCCGGAGGGCCCGGAAACGGGGCGCGGAGGGCGCCCGTACGCAGCCGGCGAGGCCGCGGGGCGCATCCCCGGTACCCACGGGGTCCGGGGCCGTGAGCGTCGGCGTAGGAAGCGCCCCGAGCGAGGCAGGGGCGGGCGCGCCGGCAGCGACGGCACGAGGTCGGGGGGCCGTTGCACCCGCGGCCTCGTGCGGCCACGCCTCGTCCCCCGCCCCCGCCCCGCGGCGTACGCAAAACGGCCGGGGCCGGACCCCGAAAGAGTCCGGCCCCGGCCGTTTGCACGTGCCCGACGGGCTACTTCTTGCGGCGCCGGCCGCCCGCCGCCTTCTGCGCCTTGCGGCGCTCCGCCCGCGTCATGCCGTCGCCCGTGGCCGGCTGGCCGTCCGCGTCGAAGTCGCCCTCGACCACACCGCCCTCTCCGTCCACCGTCGGCGCGGAGAAGTGCAGCCGGTCCGGCCGCTGCGGCGCGTCCAGGCCCTTGGCCCGGATCTCCGGCCGCGGCACGGACGGCGCGGCCTGCGCCGACGGTGCCGCCGCCTCGACCGGGACCTCCTCGACCTGCTGCTCGACCTGGACCTCCAGGTTGAACAGGTAGCCGACGGACTCCTCCTTGATGCCGTCCATCATGGCGTTGAACATGTCGAAGCCCTCCCGCTGGTACTCGACCAGCGGGTCCTTCTGGGCCATCGCCCGCAGGCCGATGCCTTCCTGCAGGTAGTCCATCTCGTACAGGTGCTCACGCCACTTGCGGTCCAGCACCGACAGCACGACCCGCCGCTCCAGCTCCCGCATGATGTCGGAGCCGAGCTGCTTCTCGCGCGCCTCGTACTGCTCGTGGATGTCGTCCTTCACGGACTCCGCGATGAACTCCGCCGTGATGCCGGCGCGGTCGCCCGCCGCGTCCTCCAGCTCCTCCACCGTCACCTTGACCGGGTAGAGCTGCTTGAACGCGCCCCACAGGCGCTCCAGGTCCCACTCCTCCGCGAAACCCTCGACCGTCTCGGCCTGGATGTACGCGTCGATCGTGTCGTCCATGAAGTGGCGCACCTGGTCGTGGAGGTCCTCGCCCTCCAGCACCCGCCGCCGCTCGCCGTAGATGACCTCGCGCTGCTTGTTGAGGACCTCGTCGTACTTCAGGACGTTCTTGCGGGTCTCGAAGTTCTGGGTCTCGACCTGCGACTGTGCCGAGGCGATGGCCCGGGTCACCATCTTGTTCTCGATCGGGACGTCGTCCGGCACGTTCGCCATGGCCATGACCCGCTCGACCATCTGCGCCTTGAACAGGCGCATCAGGTCGTCGCCCAGCGACAGGTAGAAGCGGGACTCGCCCGGGTCGCCCTGACGGCCGGAACGACCGCGCAGCTGGTTGTCGATACGGCGCGACTCGTGCCGCTCGGTGCCCAGCACATACAGCCCGCCGAGCTCCTTGACCTCCTCGAACTCGGCCTTCACGGCCAGCTCGGCCTTGTGCAGCGCCTCGGGGAGGGCGTGCGCCCATTCCTCGATGTGCTCCTCCGGGTCGAGGCCGCGCTGCCGCAGCTCCGCCTCGGCGAGGTCGTCCGGGTTGCCGCCGAGCTTGATGTCCGTACCGCGGCCGGCCATGTTCGTGGCGACGGTGACCGCGCCGCGGCGGCCGGCCTGGGCCACGATCTGGGCCTCGCGGTCGTGCTGCTTGGCGTTCAGCACCTCGTGCGGTACGCCGCGCTTGCTGAGCTGCTGCGAGAGGTACTCGGACTTCTCGACCGAGGTGGTGCCGACCAGGATCGGCTGGCCCTTCTCGTGCTTCTCCGCGATGTCGTCGACGACGGCGGCGAACTTGGCGACCTCGGTCCGGTAGATGAGGTCGGCCTGGTCCTTGCGCTGCATCGGCCGGTTCGTCGGGATCGGCACGACGCCCAGCTTGTAGATCTGGTGGAACTCGGCGGCCTCGGTCATGGCCGTACCGGTCATGCCCGACAGCTTCGAGTACAGGCGGAAGAAGTTCTGGAGGGTGATCGTGGCGAGGGTCTGGTTCTCGTCCTTGATGTCCACCCCTTCCTTCGCCTCGATCGCCTGGTGCATGCCCTCGTTGTAGCGGCGGCCGGCCAGGATACGGCCGGTGTGCTCGTCGACGATCATGACTTCGCCGTCCATGACGACGTAGTCCTTGTCCTTCTTGAACAGCTCCTTGGCCTTGATGGCGTTGTTGAGGTAGCCGACCAGCGGGGTGTTCACGGACTCGTAGAGGTTGTCGATGCCGAGCCAGTCCTCGACCTTGGCGACACCGGCCTCATGAATGCCGACGGTCCGCTTCTTCTCGTCGACCTCGTAGTCGCCGGTCTCCTCGATGCCCTTGAGCGGCTGCCCGGGCTCGCCCTTGGTGAGGCGGGTGACCAGCTTGGCGAAGTCGCCGTACCACTTGGTGGCCTGGTCGGCCGGGCCGGAGATGATCAGCGGGGTGCGGGCCTCGTCGACCAGGATCGAGTCGACCTCGTCGACCACGGCGAAGTTGTGGCCGCGCTGCACCAGCTCGTCCTTCGACCACGCCATGTTGTCGCGCAGGTAGTCGAAGCCGAACTCGTTGTTCGTGCCGTACGTGATGTCGCAGTTGTACTGCTCGCGGCGCTGCGCCGGCGTCATGTTCGCCAGGATGCAGCCGACGGACAGGCCCAGGAACTTGTGGACCCGGCCCATCATCTCGGAGTCGCGCTCGGCCAGGTAGTCGTTCACCGTGATCAGGTGGACGCCCTTGCCGGACAGCGCGTTCAGGTACGCGGGCAGGGTGCCGACGAGGGTCTTGCCCTCACCGGTCTTCATCTCGGCCACATACCCGAGGTGCAGGGCCGCACCGCCCATCAGCTGGACGTCGTAGTGGCGCTGGCCGAGCACGCGCTTGGCGGCCTCGCGGACCGTCGCGAACGCCTCCGGAAGCAGGTCGTCCAGGCTCTCGCCGTCCTGAAAGCGCTGCTTGTACTCGTCCGTGAGCGCCCGCAACTCGGCGTCGGAGAGGTTGACGAAGTCCTCTTCGATGGAGTTGACCTGGTCCGCAATGCGGTGCAGTTTGCGCAGGATCTTGCCTTCGCCTGCACGCATGAGCTTGTTGAAGACGGACACCGAGGTTTGTCTCCTTGCCGGTCGGGCCTGGCACTGGTTCGTGACGGGCACGGCAGGTGGACCCCACCGCAACGGCCATCGTAAGCGAGGACGCCGTCACGTCGGGAGGTCCGCCGTATCCGCAGGGCGGCACGCGCCCGGAATGAGAACGTACGGGGGACACGGAAGGTGCCGCCGTCACCGAAAAGTGTTCGCCCCGGCCGGGGTGCGGGCCGGAGAATCCGTTCATGGAACCGACCGCCCTGACCACCGAACGGCTGCTGGTGCGCCCGTACGTCCCCGCCGATGTGCCCGAGGTGCACGCGGCCTGCCAGGACCCCGGCATTCAGCGGTGGATCCCGGTGCCGGTGCCGTACCGGCGCGATGACGCGGAGATCTTCGTGACGGAGAAGACCCCGGCCGGCTGGCAGGACGACAGCGAGTACAACTTCGCGGTGCGGCTCAAGGCCGACGGGCTCGGCGGGGAGGGGCCGCTCGGCGGGGAGGGACTCGGCGGGGAGGGGCCGCTGGTCGCCGCCGTCGGCCTGGTCCCGCGCGGCACCGACGCGCACGAGATCGGCTACTGGGCCGTCGCCGCCCACCGCGGCCGGGGCTACACGGCCGAGGCGGTGCTCGCCGTGGCCCGCTGGGCCTTCACCGAAGCCGGCTGCGTACGCCTGGTCTGGCGCGCCGGAACCGGGAACACCGCCTCCCGTGCCGTCGCCGAGAAGGCCGGGTTCCGGATCGAGGGCGTGGCCCGCGCGGGCATGGAGCACCGCGGCACCCTGCGCGACTGCCGGGTGGGTGCGCTGCTCCCCTCCGACCTCGGCCTGCCCTCCCGGCTGCCGTACCTGCCGACGCCCGAGCCCGCCGCTGTCAGTGCCGGGTCCTAGGGTTCGCCCATGACGACGGTGAACACGGTCTCCCTTTCGGCGGACGAGGCACGGCGGATCGCACTGCGCGCGCAGGGGTTCCTGGGGGCGCCGGACCGGCGCGGGGGCGTCCGCGGTGTGCTCCGGCACCTCGGCGCGGTGCAGCTGGACACGATCTCGGTGCTGGCCCGGTCGCACGAGCTCATCCCGTACGCCCGGCTCGGCGCGGTGGGCCGTTCCACCGTCGAGCGGGCGTACTGGACCGAGAACCATGCCTTCGAGTACTGGTCGCACGCGGCCTGCATCCTGCCCATCGAGGAATGGCCCCATTTCGCGTTCCGACGCCGGGCCCGGCGGGAGCACGGCTACCGCTGGCACCGGATGAAGGACCGGGAGGCCTCCTGCGCGCTGGTCCTGGACCGGCTGAAGGCCGAGGGCCCGCTCACCTCCACCGAGCTGGGCGGCGCGAAGAACGGCGGGCCCTGGTGGGACTGGTCCGAGACCAAGATCGCGGTGGAGTGGCTGCTGGACGCCGGCGACGTGGTCTGCACCCAGCGGCGCAGCTGGAAGCGGGTCTACGACCTGGCCGAGCGGGCCGTCCCGGACGCCCTGCTGCACGACGATCTGGACGACACCGAATGCCTGCGCCGGCTGGTGGCGCTGTCCGGCCGGTCGCTCGGGGTGGGCACCCGGGCCGATCTCGCCGACTACCACCGGATCAAGGGGGAGCAGTTCGACGCGGTGGTCGCGGACTCCGGGCTGGTGCCGGTCGAGGTCGAGGGGTGGAACAAGCCCGCCTGGGCCGACCCCGAGGCGCTGGCGACCGTACCGCGCGGGCGGCACCGCACCACGCTGCTCTCCCCGTTCGACTCGCTGGTGTGGGACCGGCCCCGGACCGAGCGGATCTTCGGCTTCAGCCACAAGCTGGAGGCGTACGTCCCCAAGCCGCAGCGGATCCACGGCTACTTCGCGATGCCGCTGCTGGCCGGCGGCCGGCTCCAGGGCCGGGTGGACCCGGCCCGCGAGGGCAGCACGCTGGTGGCCCGGCAGCTCTCCCTGACCTCTCCGAAGGCCGCGCCGGCCATGGCGGCGGCGCTGCGGGAGGCGGCGGAGTGGGTCGGCTGCGATGCCGTCCGCATCGACCGCGCCCAGAGCCCGGCGGAAGCCGCGGCGGTCACGGCCGAGCTGGCCGCCCTGGGCTAGCCGGGTCGAACCCGGACTCGGGCCCGGACTCGGGCCCGGGTCAGCGGATCTCCAGGATCTTCTCCCGCATCGCGTAGACCACGGCCTCCATCCTGGAGTGCAGCTGGAGCTTCTCCAGGATGTTGCGGACGTGGTTCTTCACCGTGTTCTCGGAGATGAACAACTCCTTGGCGATGTCCCGGTTGTTCATCCCGGTGGCCACCAGCTTGAGGACCTCCAGCTCCCGGTCCGTCAGCCGCGGCGCCGGTACCAGCCGGCGCTCGTCGGTCCGCTGGATCATCGACTTGAACTCGGTCAGCAGTTTCGACGCCATCGACGGGCTGATCTGCGACTGCCCGTCCGCAACGGCGCGGATGGCGGTCGAGACCTCGTCCGTGGAGATCTCCTTCAGCAGGTACCCGGTCGCCCCCGCCTTGATCGCGTCGTAGAGGTCGGCCTCCTCGTCGCTGATCGTCAGCATGATGATCTTCGCGGAGGGCGCCACCTCCTTGATCGAGGTACAGGCCTCGATCCCGCCCCGCCGTGGCATCCGGACATCCATCAGCACGATGTCCGGCAGCAGGTCTGCCGCCTTGTCCACCGCTTCCGCGCCGTCCCCCGCCTCGCCGACGACCTGGATGTCCTCCTCCTGCGCGAGGACGATCTCCAGCCCGCGCCGGAACAGTGCGTGGTCGTCCACCACGAGCACCCGGATCGGCTCGCGGCAGCCGGCACCGTCCTCGTCGTGCACCGGTCCGAAGCTGTCCGCCATCGTTCCTCCCCCTGCAGGCCCATGGACCGTGGCCCGAGGTCCAGTTGACTGACCGCCATGATTCCATGCCGCGATGTCCGACATCCGGTCACTTTTCGGCCGGTTGGCTCATACGGGTGCCCCCGCAGGTCGCCAGAGCGATCCGCGGGGGCACCGATGGGACGTAACCGTCGGTCTTCCGCGCCGGGCCGTCAGCCGCCGAGCGCGCCGCCCGCGCCGCCGGCCTCCACGTCGCCGGAGGTGGCGGCGTCGGGGCTGAGGTGGATGACGCCGTAGTCATAGGCATGGCGCCGGTACACGACGCTGGGCTGCTTGGTCTCGGAATCAACGAACAGGTAGAAGTCGTGGCCGACCAGTTCCATCTCGTACAGAGCCTGGTCCAGCGACATGGGTGCCGCTGCATGCGTCTTCTCGCGGACGATCAGGGGGCCTTCGCCCTGCACTTCGATCGATCCGATCCGGGTCGTCGGGATCGCGTCCGCCTGCTGCTCGGAGACAATTTCTCCGTTTCCGTTCAGGTGTGCCGCGTCCGGCACGGCGTCGGCAACCTCGGCCGCCGAGAGCCGCCCGTTTCCACGGCGGGTGTGGCGCTTGTCGTGCTGCTTGCGCAGCCGGGCTTCGAGCTTGTCCTGGGCCAGGTCCAGCGCCGCATACGCATCGGCGGCTGCCGCCTCGGCACGGATCACCGGGCCTCGCGAACGAAGGGTGATCTCCACGCGGTCGGAACGGTCGGCCTGGCGCGGGTTGTGCTCCTTGGACACCTCGACGTCCAGGCTGATCACCTTGGCGTCGAGCTTCTGGATCCGCTCCGGATTCAGCTTCTCGGCCACGTGCTTGCGGAACCGCTCGGGCACTTCGGTCTTGCGGCCCTTGACGACGATGTCCACGCAGAACTCCGTTCCCGGATTGCCCCGCCCCTCGTCGGGCGAGACGTCTCCCTCTTGCACCAGACTCCGGTGAGCACCGGAGTCTCGGACTTGGCGACTTTCACCTCCTCCTCCCCCATCGGCAAGATCACCACCCCACCGACTTCGGGAGTCGAGAGACCACCTGCACATGACCTGCACACGTGTCCCGACTGCGTCGGCGCCCAAGGATCGCCAGTTCCTTACAACCGAACATAGCTCTGATGGACGGTTGTCGGCACCCGCTACCGGGATGAACCTCCGTTCAAGTGGTCATTCCCTCTTACTACCTGCAACGATGGGCGTTCCCCGGCAGTTCCAAATCTATTCACAAGATTTTTGGCGCCGCACGATTTCCGAGCATTCTCCGACCGGATTCCGAGCCCCTCCCGAAGCCTTGGAAGGACTCCGCCGGCGCCGCGACCACCGCGGCGGCAGCCACCGGCAGCCCGGCCTCCCGAACCGCCCGCGCCGCCTCCGCGAGCGTCGCTCCGGTGGTGATCAGGTCGTCCACCAGGACCAGCGCCCCGCTGGCCGCCGCCCGCGCCCCGCCACGGCATATCTCCAGCGCCCTCGCCAGGTTCTCCCGCCGTTGGCGCGAACCCAGCCCCGACTGGTCCGCCACCGCCCGCCGCTGCCGCAGTACGGGCGCCACCCGCGCGGCAGTCCCGCCCCGGCGCAGCTCCGCGGAGGCCGCCAGCGCGATCCTGCGGGCCGGATCGTGCCCCCGGGCCCGCACCTGCCGCCGCGCCGAGGGCACCGGCACCAGCACCACCCCCGGCCCGCTCGGAGCCCCCTCCCGCACCACGGCCTCCCGCACCGCCGCGGCCAACGCCCGCCCCAACGGTCGGGCCAGCGGGAGCTCCCCGCGCTCCTTGTGGGCCAGCAGAACGGCGCGTACGGCCCCCTGGTAGCCGACCGCTGCATACACCTCCGGCAGCCCGGGCGGGCGCGCCCCCGGCCGCACAGGCCCCGCCTCCGCCCCGCCCAGCGCCTTCCTGCACTCCTCGCACACCAGCATCCGACCCTCCCCGCATCCGGCGCAGCCCACCGGCAGGACCAGCCCGACGAGCTCCTGCCACCACCCGCGCATGACTCCACGGTGCCGGACCCGCCCCACCCCCCGCGACCCCTGTGGAAAACCCCCGGGCGCGAGAGAAAGCGCAGGTCAGCCCGGGTACACGGGGGCGCTGCCGCCCGCCGAGACGGTGCGCCACTGGGCGCCCGGCGGCAGCCAGACGATGCCGTCGGCGTCGGAGTAGGCCACCACCGGCTGCTTCTCGTCCTCGGAGGCGGCGACGTCGGTCAGGCCATTGGCCCCGGGCAGGCTGCCCGCCACCATCGACCCGTCGGCCTGCATGTAGCGGGCCTGCATGACGCCCTCGCTCTCCCGGCCGACCACCAGCAGCCGGCCCCGCGGCGCCCAGCTCATCGCCGTCACGTCCGCCATCTGCGGGGCGGCGGGCCGCAGCTCGCGCACCGAGACCTTGCCGCCGTCCGCCGCCTCGGGCCGCTCGACCCGGCCGACGTAGAGCTCCTTGCGCGCACCGCCCGTGGACAGGAGCACCGCGATCCGCACCCCGTCCGAGGAGATCCGCAGCGCCTCGATGCGCCGCCCGTCCAGCCCGGCCACATCCACCCGCTGCGGGGTGCCGGTACCACCCGGAATCCGCCACAGCGCCTGATGCTGCGGGTCCCGGTCGGCGACCCAGAGGTCGCCCCGGCCATCCCAGCTGGGCGCGGACAGGCCGTCCTTGACCCGGCTGGTCTGCACGGGCGCGGGCAGCGGCCCGCCGGTGGTCAGCGACACCGTGTACAGGGAGTGGCCGTCCTCGGAGACCACCCCGGCGCGCTTCTCCTCGTACGCGATCGCCGCCGTGCCCACCTTCAGCTGCGGGGCGCCGGCCAGCGGGCCACCGACCGGAACGGCCTGCTCGAAGGACTGCTCGGGGTCGCTGGGCAGGCTGACGCGCAGCAGTTTGTGCTGGTCGATGTAGTACTGGTGGCGGGCGGCCGGCACCCGGTTGGCGATGGTGGCGGCCAGGCTCTCGTCCACCCCGCACAGCACCGACTTGTTGTCGGAGTGCACCAGCTCGACCCGGGCGACCCTGGAGGAGGTCAGGTCCCGGACGGTGTACATCAGCTGGGTGGCCATCTTCCGGCACTGCGGTTCGGTGACGTTGTCGGCCTTGTTGTTGAGCGGCACCCGCAGGGTGTTCTGGGCGTCGTAGGACAGGGACTTGGTGCCGTCCCGGAGGGCCGTGCCGGTGGGGAAGCTGGAGTTGACGACCGGGGCCAGCCACTTGGACGGCCCGTCGAGCAGCGACTGCACGGTCTGCGTGGTCTTGTCCATGCGCGAGTCCGGATCGGTGCGCTGGCGCACGTACACGGGATCGGCGACGAGGGTGCCCGAGGCGAAGTAGTACTTGTTGACCGGCAGGAAGATGCGCTGGAAGTCGGACTCGCTGAGCACCAGCCCGTCGGGCAGCTCGGAGATCCGCCACTCGTTGCCCTCCCGGACCAGCTGGAGGTGCTGCTCGAACGGCACCCCGCCGGGTTCCGGCTGGTAGGCGTTGCGCTCGTCGACGGTGGCGACCTTGTCGCCGGTCAGCTTGAAGCGCGGGGCCTCGGGCTGCTTGTCGAGCTTGTCGGGCTTCTCGGGTGACCGGCCGAGTCCGGAGGACAGCACGGTCACCTTGGAGCCGGGCTTCCAGCTCTTCGCGGCCTCGGCGGTCAGGTACTGGCGGGCCGTGGACAGCTGCGGGTCGTCGCTGGTCATGGCCTCCAGGAAGCCGCCGACGATCTCCGAGGGGCTGGCATTGGGGGCCGGGGGCACGCCGTACACCCGGACCTGCGAGTCGGCGCCCTGGGTGGCCGACACCGGGCGGACCTCGCCGCGGGTGGGCATGGAGGCGCAGCCGGCCAGCAGCAGGCCGGCCCCGCCCAGGGCCGCTGCCCGCACCGCCGTGGCCCCGGCCGTGGCCCCGTCCGTCCGCCTAGCCTTCACCGCGGTCAGCCTCTCGTTCGGTGGTCTCGCCCGAGCCGGGCGCCCGGGGCACCACCCGGGCTCCGTTGCCCGGCAGCGCGGTCGGGTCGGCCGGGACCGGCACGGCCGTGGTCACCGCAGGTCGCGGCGGTATCGGCGAACGGTGGTCCGGGCCGCCGCCCGGCGCGGCCGGATCGGTGCCGCCGGGCCGCCCGCCGACACCCATGCCGACCCCGACACCGACGCCGACGCCCGTCCGCCCCACGGCACCGTTCGCACCCTTCGCACCGTTTACAGCGGAGGCCGCAGCCGCCTTCGCGGCGGCCTTCTCGGCCGCCGCCCTGGCCCGGTTGGCGCGCGAGTCCTCGGGCTCCAGCGGGATCGGGGAGCCGCGCAGCGGTTCGTCCGCGGTACGCGGCAGGGTCAGCCGGAACTGCGAGCCGCCGCCCGGTTCGCCCCAGGCCTGCAGCCAGCCGCCGTGCAGCCGGGCGTCCTCGACGGCGATGGACAGGCCGAGGCCGGTACCGCCGGTGGTACGGGCCCGGGCCGGGTCGGCGCGCCAGAACCGGTTGAAGACGCGGGTGGCCTCGCCGGGCTTCAGGCCCACGCCGTAGTCCCGTACGGCGACCGCCACCGCGCCGCCCGCCGAGGCGAGCCGGACCACGACATCGCGGCCCTCGCCGTGCTCCACGGCGTTGACGACCAGGTTGCGCAGCACCCGCTCGACCCGTCGGGAGTCCGCTTCGGCGATCACCGGCTGGGTGTCGCCGAGCACCCGGATCCGGGTGCCCTTGCGTTCGGCCAGCGGCTCGGCGCCGTCGATGACCCGGCGTACGACGTCCCGCAGGTCTATGGGCTCCGCCTCCAGGGCCGCCGCCCCCGCGTCGAACCGGCTGATCTCCAGCAGGTCGGCGAGCAGCGACTCGAAGCGGTCGAGCTGTCCGGCCAGCAGTTCGGCGGACCGGGCGGTGATCGGGTCGAAGTCGACGCGGGCCTCGTGGATGACGTCGGCGGCCATCCGTACGGTGGTCAGCGGGGTGCGCAGCTCGTGCGAGACGTCGGAGACGAACCTCCGCTGCATCCGGGAGAGGTCCTCCAGCTGCTGGATCTTGTTCTGGAGGTTCTGGGCCATCTTGTTGAAGGCCTCGCCCAGCCGGGCGATGTCGTCCTCGCCGGTGACCTTCATCCGTTCCTGCAGCCGCCCGGCGGAGAGCCTCTCGGCGATGCCGGCGGCCATCCGCACCGGGGTGACCACCTGGCGTACGACGAGCCAGGCGATGGCGCCCAGCAGGACGACCACGAACAGGCCGGCCGTGGCGATGGTGCCCTTGACCAGGGTGAGGGATTCCTCCTCCTGGGTGAGCGGGAAGAGGTAGTACAGCTGGTACGGCTCGCCGTTGATGTCGGTCAGCCGCTTGCCGATCACCAGCGCCGGCTCGGCCGGGGTGTTCGGCGTGCCGTAGTGGATCTTCGAGAACGTCTGGTGGGCTCCGACCTTGGTGTCCACGGCCTCCCGGAGGTCCGCGGGAACGCTCGCCACGGGGTCGACCTCGCCGGAGGCCCGCGCTCCGCGCACGCCTCCGGTGCCCTGGTCGCCTTCTCCGGCGCCCAGGGCAACCACCTCGAAGGCGGTCTGGCCACCACTGGCGAGCTGCTTGACCAGCCCGTTCATCCAGGTGCTGGCGTCCCGGCCGACGTTGTTGTCGACGCTCGCGGGCTCCTGCCCGTCCACCGCGGCCGGGGCGTTCGCCTTCTCCTGGGCGACCGCGAACCCGCCCGCGGCCTGGCTCTGCGCGGCCTCCTGCTTGGCGTCGAGGAGCCCGTTGCTGACCTGGCCGATGACGACGAAGCCGAGCAGCAGGACCACGCCGAGCGACATCAGCAGGGTGGCGGCGACCACCCTGAGCTGGATGTTCCGCCGCCACAGCCGGACAGCAGGAAGCAGCGGCCGGCGCGCCAGTCGCGCGAAGAGCCGCAGTACGGGGCTGCCGGGCGCCCCGTCCTGGAGCAGCCGGCCGGCCCGCGGGGACCTGCCGGGGGTCATGGTCAGCTCGGTCCGGCCTTGTAGCCCACGCCGCGGACCGTCACCACGATCTCGGGGCGCTCCGGGTCCTTCTCGACCTTGGAGCGCAGCCGCTGCACGTGCACGTTGACCAGCCGGGTGTCGGCCGCGTGCCGGTAGCCCCAGACCTGCTCCAGCAGCACCTCGCGGGTGAACACCTGCCAGGGCTTGCGGGCGAGGGCGACCAGCAGGTCGAACTCCAGCGGGGTCAGCGCGATCGATGCCCCGTCCCGCTTGACCGAGTGCCCGGCCACGTCGATGACCAGGTCACCGATGGCCAGCTGCTCGGGCGCGGGCTCCTCGGAGCGCCGCAGTCGGGCCCGGATACGGGCGACCAGCTCCTTGGGCTTGAACGGCTTGACGATGTAGTCGTCGGCCCCCGACTCCAGGCCCACCACCACGTCGACCGTGTCGCTCTTGGCGGTGAGCATGACAATTGGCACGCCTGATTCGGCGCGGATCAGCCGACAGACCTCTATGCCGTCCCTTCCGGGCAACATGAGATCCAGCAGCACCAGGTCCGGCTTGGCCTCGCGAAAGGCAGCCAGGGCCTTGTCGCCGTCCGCGACGAACGACGGCTCGAAACCTTCTCCACGCAGCACAATGCCGAGCATCTCGGCCAGCGCGGTGTCGTCGTCGACGACAAGGACGCGTCCCTTCATGGTTGACATCATCCCATTAGCCAATCGTGACCCGGCGTGAGCTGGCACACAGGGGAGGTCCGGTGATCCGGTCGTCCAGTCTGCCGCCTCGGCGGGCGGCCATGAACCGGCCGTGAAGCGGCCGTGAAGGCGTGCGCGGAACCGGGACAGCGGCCAGAATTTGCGGGGGACGGCCGGTCCCCTCGGAGATCACCCATGACACGATGGCAACAGGGCGGCCATCAGCGACAGGCGATCGGCTGCCCATGATCAACGATTGACGACCGACGACCGGTGGCTGCGACGCACGGGCACCCCTGAAGGAGCGACGATGAACGACTCTCCGGGCTGGGCCTCGCCCGGATCCGACCCGTCCGACGGCGAAAAGCCGGCGGCCGGTCCGCAGCCCACCCCGTCGGAGCGGCCCGACGCCAACCCGGCCTCGAAGCCGGACCCGGACTCGAACGCGGACGCGAAGCCGAAGTGGTCGGCCGAGCAGCCGCCGCCCGGCCAGTGGTCCAACCCGGGCACCGGCCAGACCCCGCCACCGGCCGCCCCGCAGCCCGGCACGGGCTGGGGCTCGTACGGACAACAGCCCGGCCGGCCCCCGTACGCCGGTCCGTACGGCACGCCCGGCGGCCCCGGCGGCTGGGGCAAGCCCCCCGCGGCCAAGCCCGGAGTGATCCCGCTGCGCCCGCTCGGCGTCGGCGAGATCCTGGACGGCGCCGTCACCACCATGCGCACCCACTGGCGCTCGGTGCTGCCCATCACCATGGCCGTGGCCGTCATCATCCAGCTGATCAGCCTGACCCTGCAGCGCACCGTGCTGTCCGAGTTCATGGTCGTGCCGGACGAGGACGCCACCCCCGAGGAGGTCCTCGACTCCCTCGGCGGCACCATGGTGGTCACCCTGACCGACAGCTTCATCCAGCTCGTCGGCTCCGTGATCGTCACCGCCATCCTCACGATGATCTTCAGCCGGGCGGTGCTCGGCCAGGCCTCCAGCATCGGCCAGGCCTGGCGCGGAGCCCGCCCCCAGCTGCTCAAGCTGGCGGGCCTGGCCCTGCTGCTGACCGTCGGCGCCCTCGTGGTCGCCGCCGTGCTGATGCTGCCCGGCCTCGCCGCCGACAGCACCGGCCTGATCGTCTTCGGCCTGATCGTCGCCCTCGGCCTCATCGCCTGGCTGTGGATCAAGTTCGCCCTGGCCTCCCCCGCCCTGATGCTGGAGCGGGGCTCCATCCCCCAGTCCCTGCGCCGCTCCTCGAAGCTGGTCGGCGGCTCCTGGTGGCGGATCTTCGGCATCTCGGTCCTCACCAATGTGATCACCGGGTTCGTGGGCGGCACGATCGTCGCCGTGTTCGCCTTCATCGGCAGCCTCTTCACCAGCGAAGGCGCCTCCGGCTTCCTCGAGGGAACCGCCGTGGGCAGCTGGCCCTACCTGATCATCGCGGGCATCGGCGGGGTCATCGCCCTGACCATCGTGCTGCCGATGCAGGCCGGTGTCACCGTCCTGCTGTACATCGACCAGCGGATCCGCCGCGAGGCCCTGGACCTTGAACTCGCCCGCGCCGCCGGCGTCGAGAACTACGGCGACAGCGGCAGCCAGGGCGACGCCCACGGCGGCAACCGGCCGCCGGCCGGGGGCTGATGCGGTGACCGGCACGGGGGGCATGTGGGACACCGGGGCCACGGCGGTCCTGCCCATCGGCGCGACACCGCCGGTGACCACACCGCGCGACGCGGCCCGCGAGGCCGCCGAACGCGAACTGTCCAAGCCGATGTACCACGAGAACGACCCCAGCCTGCTCGACCGGGCCATGCGGAAGTTCTTCGAGTGGGTCGACGAGCTGTTCGGCGCGGCCTCCGGGGCAACCCCCGGAGGCACGCTGGGCATCGTCGTGATCATCCTGCTGGTCGTCCTGGCCGTCGGCCTGCTGTGGTGGCGGCTCGGCACCCCCCAACGGGTCCTCGGCAGCACCGGCACCCTCTTCGACGAACGCGCCCGCAGCGCCGCCGAACACCGGGCCGCCGCCGAGGCGCACGCCGCCGCGGGCCGCTGGACCGAAGCCGTCCAGGACCGGATGCGCGCCCTCGTGCAGTCCCTGGAGGAACGCACCCTGCTGGACCCCCGCCCCGGCCGCACCGCCGACGAGGCCGCCGCCGAAGCCGCGGTCCCGCTGCCGGCCCACGCCGCGGACCTGCGCACCGCCGCCCGCATCTTCGACGACGTCACCTACGGCGGCCGGACCGCCGACCAGGCGATGTACGCCCGGCTCCAGGAGCTCGACCTCGCCGTCGAACGCACCAGGCCCGCCCTGGCAGCCGCCGGAGCCACCGGAGCCGCCGCACCCGGTCCGACCGGACCCGCCGGCCCCTCGGAGGGCAGCTCATGACCGCCCCGGCCACCCCGCCCGCCCCGGCCACCCCGACTGCGCCGACCGCACCGGCCGGCACCTCCACCGCCCCCAGCCCCGCAGAGGTATGGCGGCGGTCCCGCGGATTCCTGCTCGCCCTCGGCATCCTCCTCGTCGCCGGAGTCGCCCTGGCCGCCATCGGCTCCGGCACCCGCCACGGCGCCCTCGACCCCCGCTCCCCCGACCCCCTCGGCAGCCGCGCCCTCGCCGAACTCCTCGCCGAACGCGGGGTCAGCACCCGGGTCGTGACCTCCACTCAGGAGGCCGCCGACGCCGCCGGACCCGACACCACGCTCCTCGTCGCCGACCCCGCGCTGCTCGGCCCCGCCCAGCACAGCATCCTCCGCACCGCCATGGACCTCTCCGGCGGTCGCACCGTCCTGCTCGCCCCGGACGACGACGCCACCCGCGCCCTCACCCCCGGGGTCGACTCCCGCATGAGCACCGGCGCCGAAGTCCGCGACCCGGACTGCACCCTGCCCGCCGCCCTCTCCGCGGGCCGCGCCATGACCGGCGGCGACCTCCGCTACCACACCGTCAACCCGGCGGCCACCGGCTGCTACCCGGACGGTGGCCGGCCCACCCTGCTGCTCCTCCCCGGCACCGCCGGCGGCGACACCGTCCTCCTCGGCAGCACCGCCCCGCTCCACAACGAAACCCTCGCCAGGGAAGGCAACGCCTCCCTCGCCCTGCAACTCCTCGGCACCCGGCCGCAGCTCGTCTGGTACCTGCCCTCCGTCGCCGAACTCGCCGAGTCCGGCGGGGTCGAGGAAAAGGGCTTCGTCGAGCTCATCCCGGCCGGCTGGAGCTGGGCCCTGCTCCAACTCACCGTCGCCGCCGCCCTCGCCGCCCTCTGGCGCGGCCGACGCCTGGGCCCGCTGGTCACCGAGAACCTCCCGGTGGTGATCCGCGCCTCCGAAGCCGCCGAGGGCCGCGCCCGCCTCTACCGCAAGGCCGACGCCCGCGACCGCGCCGCCACCGTGCTGCGCGCCGCGGCGCGCGAACGCCTGGCCGCACTGCTCGGCGTACCGCCCGCCCAAGCACACGACCCGGCCGTCCTGCTGCCCGCCGTCTCCGCGGCAACCACCGGCCCGGCCCACCCACCCCAAATCCAGGCACCTGCCACGGATCTGACCACACATCCGGCCCGGAATCCGGCCCGGGAGCCGTCCTGGCTCCTCTTCGGCAGCACTCCTGCCGACGACGCGGCACTCGTCGCGCTCACCGACCACCTCGACGCCCTCGAAAGAGAGGTCCGCTCCTCATGACGTCCCCGACCACCGAGTCCGCCGCCTCGGCGGACCGCGCCCGCGCTTCCCTCGAAGCGCTCCGCACCGAAATCGGCAAGGCCGTGGTCGGCCAGGACTCCGCCGTCACCGGTCTCGTCGTCGCGCTGCTCTGCCGCGGCCACGTCCTCCTCGAAGGCGTCCCCGGCGTCGCCAAGACCCTGCTCGTACGGGCCCTCGCGGCCTCCCTCGAACTCGACACCAAGCGCGTGCAGTTCACCCCCGACCTGATGCCGTCCGACGTCACCGGCTCCCTCGTCTACGACGCCCGCACCGCCGAGTTCTCCTTCCAGAACGGTCCGGTCTTCACCAACCTCCTCCTCGCGGACGAGATCAACCGGACCCCGCCCAAGACCCAGTCCTCCCTCCTCGAAGCGATGGAAGAGCGTCAGGTCACGGTCGACGGCACCCCGCGCCCGCTGCCCGACCCCTTCCTGGTCGCAGCCACCCAGAACCCCGTCGAGTACGAAGGCACCTACCCCCTCCCCGAAGCCCAACTCGACCGCTTCCTCCTCAAACTGACGGTCCCTCTCCCCTCCCGCGAGGACGAGATCGGCGTCCTGACCCGGCACGCCGCCGGCTTCAACCCCCGCGACCTCAAGGCCGCCGGCGTACGCCCGGTCGCCGGGCCCGCCGACCTCGAAGCGGCCCGCGAGGCCGTGGCCCGCGTCTCCGTCTCCCCGGACATCACCGGGTACGTCGTCGACATCTGCCGCGCCACCCGCGAATCGCCCTCCCTCACCCTGGGCGTCTCCCCGCGCGGCGCCACCGCGCTCCTCGCCACCTCCCGCGCCTGGGCCTGGCTGACCGGACGCGACTACGTCACCCCCGACGACGTCAAGGCCCTCGCCCTGCCCACCCTCCGCCACCGGGTCCAGCTGCGGCCGGAGGCGGAAATGGAAGGGGTCACCGCCGACTCCGTCCTCACCGCGATCCTGTCCCACGTCCCCGTCCCCCGCTGATGGGCGTCACCGGACGCGCCGCCCTGCTCGCGGCCCTCGGCAGCATCCCGGTCGGCATCCTCGAACCCAGCTGGACGGGGATCCTGGCCGTCAACGGCTTTCTCACCCTGGCCTGCGCGGCGGACTGCGCCCTCGCGGCCCCGGTCCGTACGCTCCGGCTGACCCGCTCCGGAGACACCTCGGTCCGGCTGGGCGACACCGCGGACGTCCACCTGACCCTCACCAACCCGGGCCCCCGTACGCTCCGTGCCCGGCTCCGCGACGCCTGGCCGCCCAGCAGCTGGCAGCCGGGCACCGAACCGGCGGCCTCCCGGCACCGGCTCGACATCCCGCCCGGCGAACGCCGCCGCCTGACCACCCTCCTGCACCCCGCCCGCCGCGGCGACCGCACCGCGGACCGGGTCACCATCCGCTCGTACGGGCCGCTGGGCCTCTGGGCCCGCCAGGGCTCGCACTCCGTCCCCTGGACGGTCCGGGTCCTGCCGCCCTTCACCAGCCGCAAGCACCTCCCGTCCCGCCTGGCCCGGCTGCGCGAACTGGACGGCCGTACGAGCGTGCTCACCCGCGGCGAAGGCACCGAATTCGACAGCCTCCGCGACTACGTACCCGGTGACGACACACGCTCCATCGACTGGCGGGCCACCGCCCGCCAGCACAAGGTCGCGGTCCGCACCTGGCGCCCAGAACGCGACCGGCACATCCTGATCTGCCTGGACACCGGCCGCACCTCGGCCGGCCGGGTCGGAGACGCCCCCCGCCTGGACGCGTCGATGGACGCCGCCCTGCTCCTCACTGCCCTGGCCACCCGCGCCGGGGACCGCGTGGACCTGCTGGCCCACGACCGCCGCACCCGCGCGCAGGTCCAAGGCCGCCCGCCGGGCGAGATCCTGGCCGCTTTCGTGAACGCCATGGCCCCCCTCGAACCCGAACTGGTCGAGACGGACGCCCGCACCCTGGTGTCCACCATCCTCCGGAACGCCCCGCGCCGGTCCCTGGTGGTCCTTCTGACGAGTCTGGACGCCGCCCCCATCGAAGAGGGCCTGCTCCCCCTCCTCCCCCGTCTCACCCAGCGCCACACGGTTCTGCTCGCCTCGGTCGCCGACCCGCACGTGGCCGCGATGACCGCGGCCCGCGGCTCGGTTGACGCGGTGTACGAGGCCGCTGCCGGCACCCAGTCCCAAGCCCAGCGCCGCCACACCGCGGACCAGCTGTTCCGCCACGGTGTCCACGTCGTAGACGCCACCCCCGACACCCTGGCCCCAGCCCTGGCCGACGCCTACCTCTCCCTCAAAGCCGCCGGCCGCCTATAGCCCCGCCGGCGCGGTTCCACCACCGCGCCGGCGCTTTAGGGGCCGTAAACGCAGAAAAGCCCCGCACCGGATCTTTCGATCGGTGCGGGGCTTTCCCACAATGATTGTTCGGCGGCGTCCTACTCTCCCACAGGGTCCCCCTGCAGTACCATCGGCGCTGAAAGGCTTAGCTTCCGGGTTCGGAATGTAACCGGGCGTTTCCCTAACGCTATGACCACCGAAACACTATGAAGATGTCAACCGGGCAACAACACGGTCGTTACTTCAGAACTAACACAGTGGACGCGAGCAACTGAGGACAAGCCCTCGGCCTATTAGTACCAGTCAGCTCCACCCGTTACCGGGCTTCCACATCTGGCCTATCAACCCAGTCGTCTACTGGGAGCCTTACCCTCTCAAGGAGGTGGGAATACTCATCTTGAAGCAGGCTTCCCGCTTAGATGCTTTCAGCGGTTATCCCTCCCGAACGTAGCCAACCAGCCATGCCCTTGGCAGGACAACTGGCACACCAGAGGTTCGTCCGTCCCGGTCCTCTCGTACTAGGGACAGCCCTTCTCAATATTCCTACGCGCACAGCGGATAGGGACCGAACTGTCTCACGACGTTCTAAACCCAGCTCGCGTACCGCTTTAATGGGCGAACAGCCCAACCCTTGGGACCGACTCCAGCCCCAGGATGCGACGAGCCGACATCGAGGTGCCAAACCATCCCGTCGATATGGACTCTTGGGGAAGATCAGCCTGTTATCCCCGGGGTACCTTTTATCCGTTGAGCGACGGCGCTTCCACAAGCCACCGCCGGATCACTAGTCCCGACTTTCGTCCCTGCTCGACCCGTCGGTCTCACAGTCAAGCTCCCTTGTGCACTTACACTCAACACCTGATTGCCAACCAGGCTGAGGGAACCTTTGGGCGCCTCCGTTACCCTTTGGGAGGCAACCGCCCCAGTTAAACTACCCATCAGACACTGTCCCTGATCCGGATCACGGACCGAGGTTAGACATCCAGCACGACCAGAGTGGTATTTCAACGGCGACTCCACCATGACTGGCGTCACGGCTTCAAAGTCTCCCACCTATCCTACACAAGCCGAACCGAACACCAATATCAAACTGTAGTAAAGGTCCCGGGGTCTTTCCGTCCTGCTGCGCGAAACGAGCATCTTTACTCGTAGTGCAATTTCACCGGGCCTATGGTTGAGACAGTCGAGAAGTCGTTACGCCATTCGTGCAGGTCGGAACTTACCCGACAAGGAATTTCGCTACCTTAGGATGGTTATAGTTACCACCGCCGTTTACTGGCGCTTAAGTTCTCAGCTTCGCAACCCCGAAAGGTCACTAACCGGTCCCCTTAACGTTCCAGCACCGGGCAGGCGTCAGTCCGTATACATCGCCTTACGGCTTCGCACGGACCTGTGTTTTTAGTAAACAGTCGCTTCTCGCTGGTCTCTGCGGCCACCCCCAGCTCACGGAGTAAATCCGATCACCAGTGATGGCCCCCCTTCTCCCGAAGTTACGGGGGCATTTTGCCGAGTTCCTTAACCATAGTTCACCCGAACGCCTCGGTATTCTCTACCTGACCACCTGAGTCGGTTTAGGGTACGGGCCGCCATGAAACTCGCTAGAGGCTTTTCTCGACAGCATAGGATCATCCACTTCACCACAATCGGCTCGGCATCAGGTCTCAGCCTTATATGAGGGACGGATTTGCCTACCCCTCGGCCTACACCCTTACCCCGGGACAACCACCGCCCGGGCTGGACTACCTTCCTGCGTCACCCCATCGCTTACCTACTACCACCTTGGATCAGCGGCTCCACCACTTTCCTTTCCCCGAAGGGTCCGGAACGGCTTCACGGCCTTAGCATTAATGGGCTCGATATTGGGCGTTTCAAAGCGGGTACCGGAATATCAACCGGTTGTCCATCGACTACGCCTGTCGGCCTCGCCTTAGGTCCCGACTTACCCTGGGCAGATCAGCTTGACCCAGGAACCCTTAGTCAATCGGCGCACACGTTTCTCACGTGTGTATCGCTACTCATGCCTGCATTCTCACTCGTGAACCGTCCACAACTGCCTTCCGGCGCTGCTTCACCCGGCACACGACGCTCCCCTACCCATCACAGCGGGCGTTGGCCCTATTGCTGCAATGACACGACTTCGGCGGTACGCTTGAGCCCCGCTACATTGTCGGCGCGGAATCACTTGACCAGTGAGCTATTACGCACTCTTTCAAGGGTGGCTGCTTCTAAGCCAACCTCCTGGTTGTCTCTGCGACTCCACATCCTTTCCCACTTAGCGTACGCTTAGGGGCCTTAGTCGATGCTCTGGGCTGTTTCCCTCTCGACCATGGAGCTTATCCCCCACAGTCTCACTGCCGTGCTCTCACTTACCGGCATTCGGAGTTTGGCTAAGGTCAGTAACCCGGTAGGGCCCATCGCCTATCCAGTGCTCTACCTCCGGCAAGAAACACACGACGCTGCACCTAAATGCATTTCGGGGAGAACCAGCTATCACGGAGTTTGATTGGCCTTTCACCCCTAACCACAGGTCATCCCCCAGGTTTTCAACCCTGGTGGGTTCGGTCCTCCACGAAGTCTTACCTCCGCTTCAACCTGCCCATGGCTAGATCACTCCGCTTCGGGTCTAGAGCGTGCAACTCAATCGCCCTGTTCGGACTCGCTTTCGCTACGGCTTCCCCACACGGGTTAACCTCGCTACACACCGCTAACTCGCAGGCTCATTCTTCAAAAGGCACGCAGTCACGAGACACCAAGCAAGCTTGGCATCCGACGCTCCCACGGCTTGTAGGCACACGGTTTCAGGTACTATTTCACTCCGCTCCCGCGGTACTTTTCACCATTCCCTCACGGTACTATCCGCTATCGGTCACCAGGGAATATTTAGGCTTAGCGGGTGGTCCCGCCAGATTCAC